>NZ_QNRR01000007.1:300000-444576 GCF_003315205.1 Roseimicrobium gellanilyticum
TCCGTGTCATGTCCCTTGTTCGCGACCTTCAGTCAGAATTCAGCTTTCAGATTCCCCTTGGATGGAGACGACGCTTTCTGCGTCGCCGTCGTCGTGCGGTAGCCAGCCATCCAGCATCACCAGCAGCATCACAGACAGGCAGGAGGACCAAGTCGTAGTCCGCCATGCTTGATCGACTCTCCTACGTTCTGCGGCTGAGAGACCCTCTTCGCCGTCATCATCCTTACCGCATTTCCTGGCGCGCAGTGATTGGCCTTGGCAAGTTGGCCTTGCTTGCCAGCATGATGTCAGCAGCGGCATCTGCTCAAACCAGCGGGGTGTGGAAAGTCACAGGCAACAACCTGAACTGGAGTGATCCTGCCAACTGGCAAAGCTCTGTGGCTTCAGGCATCGGCGTCACGGCGGACTTCAGCCAGGTGAATATTCCCGGGGCGCGCAACGTCGTGCTGGATGGGCCATTCACAGTGGGCACATTAATCTTTGGAGATTCGGATGATACGCATGCGTGGACCCTGAATGGAGCCTCGACGCTGACTTTGGAGACTGCCGCCGGGATCCCTGAGATCCGGGTGGTGAACCGCACATTGACGGTGAATGCCACGCTTGGCGGAATTCAGGGTTTCAGAAAGACGGGTGCGGGCACACTCGCGCTGGCCAATGCGGGCATCACACTTACGGGCGGCATTGCGCTGAATGAAGGGGTGCTGAGTTTCACGAATGGGGCGCTTGGCACGAACGCCGTGACGTTTGGCGGAAACGCCACCCTCACATGGGGTGCAAGTACCAATCAGGACATCTCCAGTCAGATTGTGCTTGGAGATGGTTTTACGGCCACGCTCAACACGAGCACCAACAATGTCACGCTCGCATCGGTGCTCCAGACAGGAGTCTCCGGCAATGCGGCGGTCACCAAAACCGGTGGAGGTACATTGACCCTCACTGCGGCGAATACCTGGACGGGCCTGACTCGCGTGAATGTGGGACGCCTGGTGCTCGCTGGAGGCAACAACCGCCTCGCGGCGACGTCCGGGGTTACCATTGGCCAGGCGGGCAATAGCGGTGTCCTGCAATTGGGCGATGCGAGCGGTGCGGTGAATCAAACAGTCATCTCGCTTGCTTCGGCCGGCACTGGGACAGCAAATGCAGTGGTGGGGGGCAATGCTGCAGTCTCTACCCTGACCGTGAACGTCGCTGGCCCTGCCAGCAACTCATTCACCTTTGCAGGTCTGCTCGGAGGCGCCGGAGCGAATGAAAACAATCTGGCTCTGACCAAGGCCGGTGCTGGTACACTGGTCATCAACAATGCCGCGAACACCTTCACGGGTGGCGTGAACATTCAGGGAGGCACCCTCGAGTTTGGTCTGGGAGCTCTGGCTGCGAATACCGTGACCTTCACGGGCAATGGCACCCTGACGTGGAACGGGACCAACACACAGGACGTGTCCTCACAGATCCGTCTCAACAACGGAGTCACAGCCTCCATCAGCGCCAACGGGAATACCGTGACTCTTGCCACCGCATTTCAGGTGGGAACCAACAACAGCGTGACCAAGTCTGGTGGTGGCACCTTCATCATCACGGCGGCGAACACCTGGACCAACGGTACTCGCATCAACAACGGTCGGATGATTCTGACCGGAGGTGACAACCGCCTTTCCGACCTTGGTGGCATCTCACTGGGGAATGGTGCGAACAGCGGTGTCCTGCAACTGGGCGATGCCAGCGGTGCAAGCAATCAGACCATCACGAATCTGACCATCATCGGCAACGGCACCGCCAATGCGATTGTGGGTGGCAATTCAAACATCTCGACGCTGACTCTCAATACGGATGGCATTGTGGCCTATGCCGGACTGCTGGGGGGGATCGGGGCGAATGAAAATCAGCTGGCGCTCGTGAAGGGTGGCACTGGTATCTTTGTTCTTAACGGAGAGAATACTTTCGCAGGAGATGTCACCATCAATGGTGGTTCCCTTCTCATTTCCAAGTCGGCGGCCCTCGGTTTGGGTAACAAGACGGTGCACATCCACGCGGCTGCCAATGCTCCCAGCCTGCAACTCGACGGTACCAACGGGGACATCGTCCTGGCCTCGGGCATTCGGTACGTGACGAGCAATGATGACGCGACCAATGCGGCCATCGTGAGCAAGGCAGGCAACAATGTCATCTCCGGCAGCATCGCGCCCACGACGGGCGGAGCTGGCACCGGAGCGACGCGCATCAAGGTGGAAACGGGCACGCTTACATTGGAAGGCGACATTGCGCCTGAACTGGACGTGGCGGCAGCATCAACGGTGATCCTTGATGGCGATGGCAATGGGACGGTGAGTGGCCTGATTGCAAATCACGGGGCACACACGCTGGGAATCCGCAAAGAAGGTGCTGGTACGTGGAGCTTGCTTGCCGCGAATACCTACAGCGGCCCCACTGACGTGGCTGGCGGACGTTTGAATCTCACCACGGCTCAGAGCGGCGGGGGAGCGGTGACCGTACGAGATGGTGCGACTCTGGGATTGAAGCTGGCTGCATCCGGACAAACGCTGGCCACGTCAGAGCTGACGCTCGGGGAATTGAGTGGCAGCACGCTCTCTTTTGATCTGGGTGCTTTTGCAAATCCCTCCATAGCCCTGATCACGGCACCAACGTTCATCACGCATGGACTGAATGTTCTCCATGTCTCCGGAACAGGACTCAACGTGGGGCAGTTTGCGCTCATTGATTACACGGGCTCCATTGGCGGAGATGGATTTTCGGCACTATCCTTGGGGATTCTCCCGGCGCGTGTGACGGCGAATCTGTTGAATGACACCACCAACACACAGGTGCTGCTGAACATCACCGCGTTTGACGTTCCCAAATGGATCGGTGGTGTGAACAATCAGTGGGACATTGATGACGGCACCGGTACAGGCACGCTGAACTGGCGTGAAGTGAATAGCGGCCTGGCCACGCGCTACCTGCAGGGCAGTGGTGGCACCGACAGCGTGCTCTTTGATGACACGGTTGGTGTGCCACTGACCGTGGATCTCACAACCACACTCACGCCTGCGACGGTGACCGTGAACACCTCCATCAATGCGTTTGTATTTGAAGGCGCGGGCAAGCTGAGTGGTTCCACCCAGCTGATCAAGAATGGAAGCTCCAAGCTGATCTTCAAGGAACTCGGGCTCAATGACTATATTGGTGCTACCACCATCAACGGAGGCACCCTTCAGATTGGTGACGGCGTCACCTCCTTCGCTGGTGGCCTTGGCACTGGCGATGTGTCCATCAACAACAGCGCCACGTTGATTCTTAAACGGCCTGACGACATCACGGTGGCGAATGTGATCAGCGGCAGCGCCGCCAGTACCATCATCCAGGAGGGGCCTGGCAGTGTGACACTCTCTGGAAACAATGCGTCGTTTGAGGGAAGCATTTCGGTGGCCGGTGGGACTTTGGTCGTGGGTGGTGCCAATGCTCTGGGCTCGCTCACGGGTGGCACGAGTATCGCCACTGGTGCGACTCTGGATGTTGGTGGGTTCTCACTGGCGGAGAATATCTCGAACGCAGGTGGTACTTTGAGAAACACAGTGGGAACTACCGGGATTCTCAGTGGAAATATCTCACTGGATGGCGGTGGCACTGTCCATGTGGATGACTCCACCGTGCGCCTGACGATCACCACGGCGATCACAGGGACTGGAGGCCTGAAGAAGAGCGGTGCTGGAACACTGGTCCTGACGGGCAACAACACCTACGCGGGCGGCACCACGATCTCGGGCGGGATATTGCAGATTGGCGCTACTGGAGGAGCGGGTACGTCAGGGGCGCTTCCTGCAGGTGACATTGATTTCGCCGCGGATGAGTTTTCCTCGGCCACGCTCACCATCCTGCGTTCGGATGCGATCACGATTGCCAACAACATCACGAGCAGTGGCCTGGGCACGAATGCGATCATCATCGGGGTGAATGGAGCGGCATCTCCCAGCGGCACGGTGACGTTCTCTGGCAACAACAGCTTCACGGGTAATGTGACGATAAACGGCGGAACGCTGAAAATTACCAACAGCAATGCGCTAGGCTCGGGAACAAAGACGGTGCGTGTGGCCTCGAATGCGCTGCCCAGTCTGGTGCTGGATGGGTCAGCGGGGGACATCACCCTCGCGGCTGGCATCAACTATCAGGTCAGCAGCGATGGCTCCGGCTCCACGGCAGGTGGTATTGTAAGCATCGCGGGAAATAACACCGTCAATGGCGTGGTCTCCATGATCAATGGTGGCGGTGGCAATGCGCGGATCTCTGTGCAGGCAGGAAGTACCCTGACTCTGGCCGGGGGTGTGGATGCCAATGGCGCCACGGGCAACCGCACCCTGCTGATTGGTGGGGCGGGCACGGGCCACATCACCGGAGTGATTTCTGATACAGGTGCCAACGTCGTCACCGTGACCAAGGATGGCGACGGTACCTGGTCCTTGGAAAACCATAATACCTTCACCGGCGTGGTGAACGTGAATGCGGGCACATTGCAGTTCAACAATGCTGCTGCCACAGGCGCCGCGCAGTCCTTGGGGCAGGGGACGGGTGTGGTGAATATCGGTACGGCTACCACGACGGGTACGCTGGAATACATCGGCCTGGTGGACGCACTGTTGGGACGGGGCATCACGGTCGGCGGCGTGGCGGGTGGCGTGGTGAAGAACAGCAGCAACAGCGGTGTGCTGACCCTGGCCGGTACAGTGACGAAAAACGGACGTCCACTCACCCTGACCGGTGGCCGCATCAACGTCACGGGACTGGTCACGGGTGCCACACTTTCTGATCTGATAGTGGACGCCTCGGTGGTGACCCTGAGCAACACGGCTAACAACTACAACGGCACCACGCATGTGCGCGGCGGCGGCACCTTGAAGAACGGCGCTTCCGAAGTGCTGACGGACTCCACCGTGGTGCAACTGGGTGAAGCCACCACCAACACCTCCGGCACCTATGACTTGAATGGCTTCCATGAGACCATCTCCGGGCTTACGGGAGTGGGCACGGGAGCGAGAGTCGTTACCAACAACGGCGCCACGGACAGCACGCTCACGGTCTCAGGTGCCAGCACGTTCAATGGTGTGATACAAGATGGTGCCACGGCCAAGGTGAACCTGGCCAAATCTACCGGAGGAGTCTTCACCCTCACGGGTGACAACACCTACACAGGCACGACGACGATCTCTGGAGGCGCCCTTCAGGTAGGCGCAGGTGGCACTGGTGCTTCGCAGGTGGAGGCCATTACGCTGGGCACCACAGGGAGCGGGCAAACGACTGTAAGTGGGACTGGCATTCTCGCGGGCACAGGCTTCGTGAGAGGTGGATTGACCATTGCCGGTGGCAGTGTCCATGCAGGTGACACGATCGCCACGGCCGGTGATCAATTGGGAACGTTGTGGATTGGAGGCAACGTGACATTCGAATCGGGCAGTCTGGTCCTGCAGATCTCCTCATCCGATCTCAATGTCGCTGCGCTCGCGGACTCGAACTCCGCCGGCTACAGTACGGCCCTGCTGGGGCTCACCACGGAGTCCGCAGCGGCTCTGGCCAGTACCATTTCCATCGGCGCGCACGACCATCTGGAAATCTCGGGTACAATCGACTGGGCAGCTACGGGGACACGCACGGTCTCCATTGAATTGGCCAGCACGACCGACATTCTGGCTGGCGATGTCTTCAATCTGCTCGACTGGAGTGCAGCACTGAACGCGGGCACCTTCAACGCAGGAGGCGCCCTTCGTGCTGGTGGTGAGGTGGGAGCGGACCTGCTTCTTCCCACGCTCGCCAATGGCTTGGGGTGGGATACTTCACTCTTCGCTGAGCACGGCATTCTTGTCGTCACGCAGCTTTCCGTAGTGCCGGAGCCGTCGCGCATGATGCTCATGTTGTTCGCCTTCGGTGCTGTCATTCTACGTCGCAAGAGGGGTGGTCGCGCCACCGCATTTTGATGTCGCATTGAGCCAATCCCTTCGTTCTACAGGACAACGCCCCTTCGCCCTCCAGTCCACTTCACCCTTCCCCATGAAATCCACATTCCTCATCGCCGCCTTTGCGGCTGCTACAGCAGGCTTGCTGTTGCCTGCCACGGCTTCTGCAGAATCCAAGAAGCCCAATGTTCTCGTTATCCTCGCTGATGATCTCGGCTACGGGGAGACCAGCATCCAGGGCAATCCACAAATCCCCACACCGCACATCGATAGCATCGGCAAGAGCGGTGTCCGGTTTACGAGTGGCTATGTGAGTGGTCCGTATTGCAGCCCTACAAGGGCTGGACTTTTCACCGGTCGGTATCAGCAGCGCTTCGGCCATGAATTCAATCCCGGTCCTGCACAGACAGCAGGCCAGGCGGTGGGCCTTCCTGTGGAGGAGAAGACCATCGGTGACCGCTTCAAGGAGGCTGGCTATACCACGGGCTGGTTTGGCAAATCCCACCTTGGTTATGAGCCGCAGTTCCATCCGCTGAAGCGCGGATTCGATGAGTTCTACGGGTTCCTTGGTGGCGCGCACGACTATCTGGATGCGAAAGCTGATGGGAAGAATCCCATTCTCAAGGGCACGGAACAGGTGGATTCAGTAGAGTACACCACCGAGTCGTTCGCGAAGGAGGCAGTGTCGTTCATCGACAAGAACAAGAAGAAGCCCTGGTTCGTGTACCTTCCCTTCAACGCGGTGCATGGTCCGCTGCAAGCCACGGAGAAGTATCTGGCCCGTTTCGCGAACATCGAAGATCAGAAGCGCCGCACCTTCGCCGCGCAGCTTTCCGCGATGGATGATGCCATCGGCACTGTGCTGGAAAAGATCCGGGCCAATGGGCAGGAGGAAAACACGCTGATCTTCTTCTTCGCTGACAATGGTGGGCCCACCCGTCAGACCACCTCGCAGAATGGACCGCTGCGCGGCTTCAAGGCACAGACTTGGGAGGGAGGCATTCGCGTTGCCTGGCTGGCGCAGTGGAAGGGGCGCATTCCCGCAGGACAGGTGGACGATCGTCCGGTCATCCAGCTCGACATCCTGCCAACGGCTCTCGCGGCTGCTGGGGTCGAAGCCAAGCCCGAGTGGAAGCTCGATGGCGTGAACCTTCTTCCTTACATCACGGGTGAAAAGAAAGAAGCTCCACACGAGGCGCTCTACTGGCGCTTCGGCCCGCAGATTGCCATTCGCAAGGGGGCATGGAAGCTGGTGAAAGGAACCAATCCCGAATCCCAGCCACTGGAACGCCGTGGTGCTGCATCCGTCGAAGGGGCGGAACTTTACAACCTGGAAAAGGACATCGGCGAAACGAACAATCTCGCAGCCAGCGAACCTGAAAAACTGAAGGAGCTCGCTGCAGCTTGGGAGAGGTGGAACTCGGAACTGGTGGCACCCAAGTGGATTCCCGGGAACGCGGGCAAGAAGCAAGGTGCTGGCGGCGGCAAGAAGCGCCCGGCGGCCCAGACCCAAGCGCAGTCGAACTAGACCTTCTTCGATTCATCCGCAATCATCTCAAGCGAACCGACCGGACTACCGGAGGGCAATCAGAATCCATGGCGGGAGTACCACACACGTGGACAGGTCCGCCATCTCCCTCCGGTAGTTTTCATGATCACACTCACTCTTTCTCACTTGCGCGGGCGGCAGCACCGCACACGCCGCTGGCTGCTGGGCGCAGCGGTTTCATCCCTCCTTGTTCCACTGCCACTGCATGCGGCTGAGCAGAAGCTGCTCAACGTGTCCTATGATGTGACACGCGAGTTCTACAAGGACTACAACGACGCCTTCGCGAAGCATTGGAAGATCAAGACTGGCAACGATGTCCTCGTGGACCAATCCCATGGCGGCTCCTCGAAGCAAGCCCGTGCGGTGCTTGATGGATTGAGTGCTGATGTGGTCACCTTCAATCAAAGTACGGATATTGATATCCTTGTGCCCAGTGGGCTGGTGGCGAAAGACTGGACTGCAAAGTATCCCAACAACGCCGCGCCCTACACCTCCACGATTCTGTTCCTAGTGCGGAAAGGGAACCCCAAAGGCATCAAGGACTGGAGTGACCTGGTGAAGGATGGAGTGCAAGTCATCATCCCGAATCCGAAGACGTCCGGCAATGGACGCTACAGCTACATTGGCGCATGGGCCTATGCATTGAAGTCGGATGGTGGGAATGAAGACAAGGCCAAAGAGTTCGTTGGCAAGCTCTTCAAGAACGTGCCCGTGCTGGATACCGGTGGCCGTGGTGCTACCACCACCTTCGCACAGAATGGCATCGGCGATGTGTTGCTCACCTTCGAAAACGAGGTGCATCTCACGCTCAAGGAACTCGGGGCGGACAAGTTCGATATTGTGGTGCCCTCACTCAGCATCCTGGCGGACGCACCTGTGGCTGTGGTGGAGACAGTGGCGAAGAAGAATGGCAACGAGGATCTGGCCAAGGAGTACCTCTCCTATCTCTACAGCGATGAGGGACAGGAGCTGGCAGCGAAGCATTACTACCGCCCTCGCAATGCTGACATTCTCAAGAAACACGGAGACCGTTTCCCCGAAGTGAAACTCGTGACGATTGATGAAATCGCCGGCGGTTGGGCCAATGCCCTGAAGGTGCACTTCAAAGACGGCGGTGTCTTCGACCAGATTTACCAGCGCAAATAGCAGTAGTGTGTGAGTGAATGAGTGCGGCGTAGGGAGGTCTGTCACTGCTGGTAGTGGCAGGCCTCCCAATTTTTTCTGGTGCCACAGTTTACGCGAGGATGGATTCGATCGCGCGATTGGGATCCAGGCCATTCTCCGCCAGCCAGGCGTGATTGAAGAGTTTGGACTGGTACTTGTGTCCAGAGTCGCAGAGGATGGTGACAATCGTCTGACCGGGGCCGCGCTCTTTCGCAAGCCGCACCGCGCCACCCACATTGATGCCAGAGGAGAGACCCACGAAGATGCCTTCCTCACGCAGGAGCTGGTTCACGATGGTCAGGGCAGTCTGGTCATCGATGCGATACGCAGCATCAACTGCAGCCGCTTCCACGTTCTTGGTCACCCGGCCTTGTCCGATGCCTTCGGCGATGGAGTCACCGTCGTCGGTGTCTGTATTGCCTTGGGTGAACCAGGACCACATGGCCGCACCATAAGGGTCCGCGCATACGGAGAGCACTCCAGGTTTCTTCTCCTTCAGATATTGCGTCGTGCCCGCCAAGGTTCCGCCCGTGCCTACGGAAGCAACGAAGGCATCGACGGTGCCTTCTGTCTGCTGCCAAATCTCCGGACCTGTGGTCACGTAGTGAGCTTGGCGATTCGCCGTATTGTCGAACTGGTTGGCCCAGAACCAGTCGTTTTCTTCCGCGAGCCGGCGTGCAATGTGATTGTAATTTCCCGGGTCCTTGTAGGGCTTTGCGGGCACGGGCCGTACTTCAGCACCGAGCGTGCGCAGTAGCAGTATCTTCTCCGGTGCCTGGGTCTCGGGAATGACGATGACACTCTTGTGTCCTCGTGCCGCGCCGATGACGGTGAGGCCGATCCCGGTATTCCCCGCAGTGCCTTCCACGATGGTCTGGCCTGGCTTCAGCAGTCCCTTTTCCTCGGCATCGGTGATGATGCCCCACGCTGCGCGGTCTTTCACGGAACCACCGGGATTCATGTATTCCGCCTTGCCGAGAATCTCACAGCCCGTCAGTTCGGATAGCTTGTTCAGGCGGATGAGGGGTGTGTTTCCAATGTGGCCGTCGACTCCGCGATAGGTGGGCATGCAGGTCTTGAGGTGGGATGCTTCAAATGGAGAATTCCGGGGCGGCCTTTACGCGCTTTTGGGTCTTGTCGAGGATAGTGAGATTTTTCTCCTCGTAAATGACGAGTGAGTTGGGTGGCACACTGTGCATGAGGAAGACATTGGCCCCGATGGTGGAGTTTGCGCCGAGCACGGTCTCTCCACCCAGGATGGTTGAGTTCGGATAGATGGTGACACTATCCTCCACGTTCGGATGGCGCTTCTGTCCCTTGATGGCCTGGCCTGTTTCTGTCTTGGCGATGCTGCGAGCACCGAGGGTCACGCCATGATAGATCTTCACGTTGTTGCCAATGCGGCAGGTCTCGCCAATCACCACGCCCGTGCCGTGATCGATGAAGAAGTGTGTCCCGATGCTGGCACCGGGATGGATGTCGATTCCCGTACGAGAGTGAGCCCACTCCGTCATCATGCGAGGAATGACAGGGGCGCCCGCCTTGTGCAGCAGGTGCGCGCAACGCTGGATTGCGATGGCTTCGATGCAGGGATACGAGAGAATGATTTCTTCGCGGCTGACCGCGGAGGGATCGCCATCATAGGCGCACTCCACATCTGTGAGCAGCAACTCACGAACCCCTGGAAGCGTCTGGCAGAACTTGCGGAGGATGGGAGGGGTTTTGCCAGTGGGCTTTTTGGGGTCACCAATGCGCACCGCCTTGCGCACCTGGTCCTCAAGCCGCAGCATCACACGCGAGAAGCGCTGGCTGGTCACTTCTACCAGCAACCCGTGGTGCAGCGCATCCTCATCGTGGAAGCCGGGGAAGAGGATCTGCAGAAGTTCCTCGCAGATCTGGCCCACGGCGCCCTTGGAGGGCATGTTGTGGGAATCGCTATTGTTCAGACCGCCGACATTCTCATAGGAGTCGAGCAGTGCCGGAACGTATTGTCCATAGGGGAGGGCTTCCCAGGGAGCGGCCACATCTTCTTCAAGACTGCGGCCACTGATTCGTTCCGTTTGTTTGGGAGACGCACTCACAAGTGTGGAGGCATGCACAAGCTTTGAGGGGGGAGGGGGCCAGTATCGGTTAACTGGCTGATTGACCACGGTTGCTCGAGGGCGCACGCTGATTCCACGGCGCTTTGGCAAGGAGCAGGCCCATGCCACAGAAGTCCGTGATGCCCGCGAATACAAGACCGGCGCCGACGAAGCCCGAGAGCCACACAAAAGCCGGATGCACAAACCACCCGAGCAGCACGCCGATGAAGACCAACGACCCTGCCACGATGCGCACCTGGCGCTCGAGGCTGATGACTTTCACCTGCCCACGATTCACCGGCAGTCCGGCGGAGATCCACGCGAGAGTGCCGCCTTCCACCACGATGGGTTGGGCAAAACCTTCCGCGGCGAGCTTTTCCGCAGCTTTCGCGGCTCGCTGGCCACTGCGGCAGAGGATGTACACGGGCTTGTCCTTGCTGGCGGTGCCGGAACTGGCCAGTGAAGAGGGGGCGAGTTTATCCAGCGGTTCGAGGCGAGCCTGGGGTACATGCACTTCGGCATATTCCACAGGGGTGCGCACATCAATGACCACGCTGCCGGGTTCTGCGGCGAGGCGCTGGCTGAGTTCGTTGGGGGAAATGGTCTTCATGGGGAAACCTCGCAGAGGAGTGGAAGATTGGAAGAAATTGAAGAAGGGCCTCTGGTATTCTACGCTCCAGCTGAGATCATGGTTATTTGAGGTTCAGTTCCGGGGCAGGCGCTTCAGGACATCTACGAGGGTATCCACTTCGTCGCGAGTGTTGTAGAAGGCCAGCGAGGGGCGCACGCTGCCCTCGACGCCGAACTTGCGCTGCGCGGGCTGGGCGCAGTGATGTCCCGCGCGCACCGCGATGCCGTGCTTGTCCAGGTGCCTTGCGATGTCGACATTGGGGATGCCGGGGATTACAAAGGAAAGCACGCTGGCTTTGTTGGCGGCTGTACCGATGGGCCGGATTCCGGGAATGGTGGCAAGCGACTCGGTGGCGTATTCCAGCAACGCATGTTCATACGCGGCGATGGCGGGCATGCCGATGGACATGAGGTATTCCACCGCTGCACCCAGACCCACCACACCGGCAATGTCCGGCGTGCCGGCCTCGAACTTTTCCGGAGGTTCGTTGTAGACCGTCTTCGCAAAGGTCACGTCCTTGATCATATGTCCACCGCCCTGCCACGGAGGCATTCCGCTCAGGAGCGAGCTTTTGCCGTAGAGCACTCCGATGCCCGTGGGTCCGAAGATTTTGTGACCTGACAGCGTGTAGAAGTCCGCATCCAGTGCCTGTACATTCACCGGCATGTGCGGGGTGGATTGGGCGCCATCCACCAGCACTGGCACGCCGAAGGCATGCGCGAGCGCGATGACCTGCTCCACGGGATTCACCGTTCCGAGGGCATTGGAGACATGCGTGATGGCGACGAGCTTCGTGCGGCCATTGAGCAGGGTGGCAAATTGATCGAGGATCAACTCGCCACGATCATTGATGGGAGCCACGCGGATGGTGGCGCCTGTCTGCTCCGCGAGAAGCTGCCAGGGTACGATGTTCGCATGGTGCTCCATGTGCGTGATGAGGATTTCATCACCAGCGCCAATGTTTTTCCTGCCGTAGCTCTGCGCCACGAGGTTGATGGCCTCTGTCGTACCACGGACGAAGACGATCTCCTTCGCGCTGGATGCCCCGAGGAACTTGCGCACGCTCTCGCGAGCGTTTTCGAAGAGATCCGTGGAACGCGCTGCCAGAGCGTGTGCGGCGCGATGGATGTTGGAGTTGTCCCGGCTGTAGAAGGATGATGTCGCATCGATCACTGCCTTCGGCTTGTGTGTGGTAGCGGCGTTGTCCAGCCAGATGAGTGGACGCCCATTCACCTGTTGATGCAATGCAGGAAAATCGCTGCGAACGGAATGGACATCGAACGCACGGGCAGACGGTATGCCTGAAGCCGACGGTCTTGATGAGCCCAAGCTGCTTGAGAGCTCCTGTACTTGCGCCGCTTCCCGTGGCAGGAAGTAGTAGCGCTCACTCACGGGGAGTGATGACGATTGTTTTTCAGGCGCACCGAGCACGCTCACGGCATGTCCTTCTGCACCGAAGAGCACATGAGGATTGCCGAAGGCGTACTCGCCGTCATCTGCGGAAGATGCGCTTTTGACCGGTTGGGTATCCACATTCGGATGAAGAGAATCCAAGGTGGGATGCACAGGTGGCGCCACATCAGGTTGTCGCGGAGCGAGTGTGGCTATCGAAGGCGTGCCCGGAGCCGTGGGATGTTGGCTATTCCCCCGGTAGAATTCACCCAACAGCCGATGGATGAGCGAGGTGTCCACCCCGCCGAAGGATGGCTCAGGCGGAGTAGTCATAGTAGTTGCCCACGAAAACGTTATCCAGTCGCGCGATGGCATCATGCGTGAGCACGGCCGCGGAGAAATAGCGGGTCACCAGGTGGGAGGCCACGGAGTGTTCGTTGGTTCCCATGTAGCGGACTGAGAGACCGGGCTCGACCTCGCCAGTGACTCCGGTTTTCTGCAATGCGACCACCCCTTGTTCGGCTTCTCCAAGGCGCAGCAGGATGATGGTGGTCTTGTCGTCCTCGAGCGGAAGTTTGTCACTGGGCACCAAAGGAATGCCGCGCCAGGTGATGAAGGGCGAGCCAAGGATATTCACCGTGGGTGGTGGCACGCCACGACGGGTGGCCTCACGACCAAAGGCCGCGATGGCCTTGGGATGCGCGAGGAAGAAGGCAGGCTTCTTCCACACGAGGCGGAGCAATTCATCAAGGTCGTCCGGTGTGGGAGGTCCACTCAGGGTATTGATGCGCTGGCTGTCCACCACTTCCCTGAGCAGGCCGAAGTTGGGATTGTTCAGCAGCTCCCATTCTTCGCGTTCCTTCACCGCTTCCACCACCAGGCGCACTTGCTGGCGAAGCTGATCGATCTCATTGCTGTAGAGATCGGTCACTCGGGTGTGGGTGTTCAGAATTGTCTGGATGGTGCTCAGGTGGTACTCGCGCGGGTTTTCATCGTAGTCCACGAATGTGGAGGGCAGCTTGGGCTCTCCGCCTTCCACAGTGAGCAATTCCACGGTGGCCCGGTCGGTTTTCTGAACCTGGTTCACGCGGTACACTCCGCCATCAATATCAATCCAGGGCAGCAGCTTGAGCAGCCAGCGCGGGGTGATTTCATCCCACTGGGGGACGGTGACGGTGGCGGTGGCGAGGTTGCGTGCCGCGGCGGCGGTGAGACTGAAATGATTGGGATCGCTCATGAGTTGGCTGTGTGTTGCTGTGCCAACAACACGGCAGCCGGCGGGCGGCCATCAGCAGGAGAGGAGTCTGCCAGATGGGAAATCTGCCAGACCGTGTGGGATGAGCCGCGGCCAAGCGCTGCCGTAGGTCAGCACAAGGTGGGTGGTGGTCCGCCGCTCAATTCGAATCGTGGCGCAGGCCGTTGATTCTTCACACAAGCTCAAATGAGATCGTCGCCCTCTAGGTGTGAAGTCCCTGTAAATTGCCCTGTCTCACAGAAAAACAACCGGAAATGGCGGATTTTTCACCAGTGAGGTGTGGCTTCCATGGGTGTGGAACTGCATCTTTGGCAGCTTTTCCACGGTCTCTTCTCGAAGGAGAAGAGAGGTGGCTCGAGCCGGAATCGAACCAGCGACACGATTTCGCGGGGTTTGGACAGCGTCGGCGGGCGAAATAGTACTCGTTTCCAGTGATTTACGACATCTTGGAACATTGCTGCACGTTGACAGGTGTTACCTCATGTGTTACCTGATCTCGCCATGGCTTCGGTGCACAGACCCGATGGGTACCCCTTTTACTTTGCTCACTTCCGGCTTCCTGTCGGGAAAAAGCCGGATGGAGCGACGATTTGGAAGCAATTCAAAAGAAGCACCGGCAAAGAACGGCCCGATGAGGCAATGGTGGAGGCCAAACGCATCGAACGCGAAGAGAAAAAGAAGTCAACGTTCACGGAAGAGAGCGCGCTTGAGGTGATGCATCTTTTGCAGTCTGCTGGAAAGCAAGCTGCCAGGGGGCTCCTGAATCAACAAAGCGCCCAGGCGTTCCTCAGCAAATTGACGGAAATCAGCATTGGCGAGCCTCTGGTCGTTTACACCGTTGAAAAGTGGTTTTCCACGTGGCTAGCCGGGAAGGACAAAAGCCGCTCTAGAGGCACCTACTTGAGGTATCAGGGAATCGTTGACGGGTTTCTTGCATCACTGCCAGAGCGACGGAAGAGGCAGCCCCTGGAAAGCCTGACAGTTGGGGATATCGAGGCATTCAGGGACGCTGAGATCGCAGCCGGAAAATCGGCGTCCAGCGTTAACTTGGCTGTCAAAACCGTTCGAAGCGTGCTCAAGCGTGCGGTTCCCCTCGGGTTGATAAAGGCAAATCCAGCCGATGCCATGGACAGTCTTCCTGAAAAGCGCATCGTTAAGTCAACCTTTGACTTACCTGCCGTACGAGCCCTTCTCACAGCGGCCGAAGGAGATTGGAAGGGCGCCATTCTTGTTGGCTATCTGACTGGTGCTCGACTTGGCGATGTCACAAACCTACAATGGAGCAGCTTCGACTTTACCGGTCGCCGACTGATTTTTACAGCAGGGAAAACCGGTCAGTCGGTAGAACTGCCATTACATGAGTCGCTTAAAGCACACTTCGAGCCTTTGGTTCCCCGGGATGGTAAGGGGCCTGTCTTCGTGACATTGACTGGAAAGACAGCAGGGGGAAGAAATGGTCTGAGTCGACAGTTCTCTGCGCTTCTTAAAAAGGCTGGTATTCAAGGCAAGTCGTATGAGGCCGCGGGCAAATCTGGGCGCACACGCAACACTCTGACCTTTCACAGCCTGCGCCACAGTTTCAATTCAGCCCTCGCGAACGCCGGAGTAGCGCAAGAAATCCGCATGAAACTCACGGGGCATCTTGATGCGAAAGTCAATTCCATTTACACGCATACGGAGTTGGAAACCCTTCGGTTGGCTATTGGCAAGCTTCCGGAAATTACGATCCAACCCGTTTGAGTTTCGTTGGCCACGCTGATGCAGAGACCAACGCCGGCTACTCCCATGCAGAGCTTCAATCACTCAGGGCCGCGGTAGACCTTGTGCCTGGGATGGGGAAGGAGAGTTCGGACGGGACGGACGCGATTTGAGAAGTCGTGGTGGGAAATGGGAAAGCGAGGGAGTGAAACGCGACTATGGCATCGTTCCGTTCGATTCTGCATGTTCCTTCTCAAGCAAAGCCTTTCGCATTGATTCCATAAACGCTCTTGCTTCCTCGTCTGTAAGAGGCTGCTCCATGTGAATCATCTTGTCGATGTCCTGATACTCGTCGAGGAGTTCCGTGAATCTTCCATGATGTTGTTGCCAGTAAGGTCCGAGGTCTGCCTTCGCTGACACGATGTCTTTCTCGGACCAATACTCTGTTTGAGTCGCGAGGAACCACTTTTCAAAACCAGGGTGCATTGGTGGAAGAGAGACTGTTGGCATTTCCAGCGTTGGTGCCTCGTGTTCAGGAATTAGCTTAAGTTCGATGAGGGCTCGGAATGCCGTGTAAACGTTGATTTCAAACCACTCTCCGTTGGTCCTGTGCGCCCGGAAATGATGGTGCAGTGCCTTTTCAGCTTTGGCTTCGTTCGGTAAGTGGATGGTCAGAACCAATCCGCAGGGCTCTGGACTCGCGGTGTAGATAGTCCTGAAGCGAGAGAGAGGGTTTGCAGAGTAACCAATCTTAATCTTGCTGCCGGATTGGATGAAGTAGAGCATTTGTTGAGGGAGTGTTTGAACTACTCTACCCCGGCTTGTTCTGATCTTCAGCCGAGATTTTGTCGATGAATTCAGGCATGTCCGACATCTTGAAGTTCCGTCGCTCTTCCGACTTTCGCCACACATGGCGGATAATGCCGATGTGACAACGGTCTTCTTCATCGCCGTCATTGTAGAACAGCTTTGGGAATCCATTGCCCGCAGGGCGCATTACAGATTCCGGTTCCTCCCCATGGTGTTCGCTCCACAAGAAGACTGCGTCTATGGTCGGTGTGCGCTCTAAGAATGCGTCTGCTTCGCGTACGAGTGCTGTATCGATAGGAGCGAGAACGGTGAGACCCACGAGATTTAGCTCGCCTTCATGGCGCAGTGGAAACTTCGGCGCGATGTCATCGAAGGGCCCTGCTCGGGCTGGTGAGTATTTGGAGCCGTCTACTCTTCGAATCCAGTCACCAGATCGGTATTTTACTTCGAGGTTGATTACTTGCGCACTCGATCTGAACCTCCAATCGGGTCTCTTTTTGCAGCCGGGGAAGGGTCTTGGTTCAATCTCGACGTCTTGGGGTTGCTTGAACCTCGAGAGCCAGAGCATTTGCTGAATGCAGGCGTTGTGCTGGCTGCCTAATAGTTCGTCTCTAAACTTTCTGGGCCATTTTCCCGGAAGTAGCATGGCGCCAATCTTGCAAGCTTTTGAGAGCCTGACCAAGTCTCCCCAGTTTAGTCCGATTCCGTGAGCTGTTAGAGCGTCGGCTACCCCTTCTTCTCCGGACTCGACTCCAAAGTCACTCGTTGGAAGTTCGTAGTATGGAATCCAAAGCTTCTTGTAAAAAGGAGCCGCGTGGAGCCGAAGGTCAAATCCGATGGCCATCATGTCTTCGCAGACCAACTGGGCACGAATGGCAGCTTCATGTGCAGACAGAATAGGACGCTCAGAACCGAAGGGTGCCTTGGCAAGAATGGATTCGAGTTCCTTTGATTCCACGTGAGTTGCTTACTTGCTTAAGGAGAAGGGCTGGGGTTCGTTTTGCTCAGTGGCGGCTTCATGTCCACAGGCGCCTCGCGAGTTCTGCTCCTACAATGAGAAATCCAGTGACGAGAAAAGCTGTCTTCAACAGAAAACAAGTGTAGGCAGGACGATCAACACTCCTGGGCTTCTCAATTTCTCCTTCGATGGTGTTGGTCGTCGTCTTCAGCCTTTCTTCTTCTTTCTCAGTGAACCGTTTGAGACTCAGTGCGCCGAGAAGTGGCTGAAGGATATCGCAGATGAAGTAAGAGACAAAGGCAGACAATGACACGTAGACCAGGAGTGGGAATGTGAACTCACCGTCCTTAAAGAGCCAGCAGATGCCGACGCCTGCGAACCCCAGAGTACGCCCGTGTTCGGTTAGATCACGGGTGTACACTTGGTATTGAGCCCAAAGTTCCTTGCCGGTCATCGAGTAGGAGGAATGGGTGGGGTACGTGTACCAGGGTTATTTGTTGGAGGTGGCGGGGGAGGTGGTGGTGGTGGAGGATTTGAATTGTTCATTGAGAACTAGGTTGAACACAGCGATGATGTGCAAGCAGGAGGAACCAGCTTGTGGTATTGACAACGGCAAAGGGTAGATGGTTAAGTATTACTCCATCCACCCTGACTATTGGTGTCGCTTCTGCTTATCGAGATGCTCACGCACTTTGTCGGCGCCACTGCCAACGGCTCTCACCGCATCACGGAGCTCGGTCGGTGTACATCCCAGTCGCTTGCTCCAGTCTCTCACTTCATAGTCCTCAGTGAGGCTAATCTTGCTGGCGTCTTGTGGACGGCGTTTCGTAAGGTCATCGCTCATGGTAGTCTCTTTTGGTTTGTTGAACTGAGTGTCTTCGTGAAATGGCTTCCAATGCTTAGGAGGTGTGACACTGAGGCGAGCAGTAAACACATCCGTTGACCTGCCGGTGGTGCTGTCGGGCTGCCTGAACCGCGGATGAGCACTGGGTGTGATAGCCCAGGTCCGTCTTGCGGATGGCTAGTCTCAGCCAGTTGCAGTTCTCCTTGTGTACTTCGTGGTCCCCATTGTTCTGGGCGGTATCGTTGACGTAGTATCTGTCCATTGTGCTTTGGGTATGTAGGGTTCTCAGCTTTGCGCCTACATCTTCGCACAGGGGGTGGGACAAATACTGGGTGACGTGGAAAAAAGTTTTGCTATTATTTCCATAATGACCAAGCGTGCAAGTCAGCAGTGGCAGATGCCGAAGAACTCTCCACGCCGGGGGGCTAGCAGGCCGGCCTTCTTACGCATTATGGAGATTCACAAGTGCATCGTTGCAGGTAATTACCCAAATTGTGCGAGCCTTGCTGCAGAGATTGAAGTCAGTGAAAAGTCGATACAGCGCGACATCAGTTTCATGCGTGATCAGTGGGGGCTTCCCCTGGAGTATGACGAAGTTAGACACGGGTATCGGTACACTAAGCCTGTGCATGATTTTCCCATCCTACAGTTGTCCAAAGACGATCTCGTAGCCCTATTCTTAGCTCGTCACGCCCTTGAACCTCTGCGAGGCACTGTTCTCGAAGGCATGCTAACGGAGAGCTTTAGAAAGATTGCGGATGCCTGTCCTGGAATTGTTTCATTTCAATGGCAAGACCTGGACGAAGCCTTTTCTGTCAAAGCCGCAGGCGTACTAACTGCAGATGTCACCTTATTTAATCAACTTCTCACAGCCGTTGGTGAATGCAAAGTGGTGAGCTTCCGATATGAGGGGCTTAAGGGCAAGGGTAAAGAGCTTCGGAAAGTGAACCCATACCATCTTGGCCAAATCGACCATGGGTGGTATCTGCTTGCATGGGACAACGCGAGAAATGCAATGAGAACATTCGCTCTTCAAAGGATCTCCGATGTGCAGGTTCTTGAGGACGCGTTCGTGCGGGACCCGAACTTCAAGGCGACTGAGCATCTGAATCGCGGGTTTGGTGTATGGAGCTATGATGCTCACGAGAAGGCGAAGACCTACGATGTGACAATCCGGTTTTACGATTATGCAGCACGAATTGTCGGCGAGCGGGTTTGGCATCCATCACAATCAATTTCTAAGAGCGGAAAAGACGGAGCAATTGAGTTCAAGGTAAGGCTCCCAGGTCTAGAAGAAATCACTCGATGGGTGCTGAGTTGGGGAAGCAAGGCAGTGGTTCTTGGTCCCAAGGAATTGAAGGACAATGTCACTCGTGAACTGAATGCCATGGTGAGGTCTTACGGAAAGGACTAGCCAATGCTGCTACGCCGCCTTCTCCCTTTCCATCGGCGACAGTCTCTGCATCTTGCCCCTGTCGAAGGTCAGCACTTTTACCCCCGCTCTGTTGGGCCTTCAATGCGCAATGCGGTATCAAGCTGACCTACCGTTCGCTTCCAATTCCGTTTGAACCTTGAGTCCTCCTGCCGGTCACACAGCCAACCCCTATCGTACCACTCATAGTAGGGGATGTGCACGATGTTCCACCCTGCTCGGCGGAGAACGGCCACCCGCTCAAGATGTGCCTCGCCGTAGTTTCTGCCGGTGCCTTGGTCAAAGTGGTGCTGGCCATCGACCTCCACTGCCACGCTCTTGCCAGTCAAAGCACAATGAAGGACAAAGTCCAATCGCTTCTGCCCACAACTCTCCAACCTGGTGCCTGCGGCAACCTGATTGAAAATCTGAATCTGATACCTGTCGGCGCGGTCGGCACAATACTCTTCGAGATATTCTGCAACCCGTTGCTCGAACTCCGACTCCATCAGCTCTTGCCTGTACCGTTCGCGATTGAAGCTCCAGTCGTATCGGCGCACTGAAGTCTCTGAACTTAGTCCGTCAGAGTCTTCCTCGGCCCCTACTCCGAAGTGATTCAAATAGGCCTTCAGGACCTTGGCAGTTGGGGGTAGCCCGCCATACACGAAGTATGTGTAGTCGATGGCTCTGCTCGTCGCCACATTGACACGCCTTTTGTCAGACCAGAAGTTCCCGCCACGTGAAACGCCATCGTGAGCAATTGTGAGGATCATGATATTGCGCTCACTACCTTGAAACTCCTCAGTAGTCCCAATTTGCAGTTTGTAGGTGGCACGCTCCACCGCATCGAAGTAGTCCTCCTCGAAAATCTTCTCCCGAAGGTAGTTGCGTTGGTCAGTTGTGAATGAAAGGACGCCAATAGACGGAGGTCTGCTTTCCGTGAATCCATGTTGCTTTAGTGCAGGTAGTTTCAGCCAGGCCCGCTCCCTGATCAATTGTGAGAGAATCTCCAAGACCTTCTTCACTTCTTCCTCGACCACCTTCTGAGTCGAAAGATTTCCCTCTTCATCCAATCTGCCGCGCTTGCCGCCCGTTTGAAATGCTGAGAAACACTTCTTCTGAACATGAGCAGGCGTCTCGCGCATCAGCTTCAAATTGCAGTCGTAGAAATGGTCACTCGTGAAGGATGACAGTGCAGGCATCGATCGGAAATGTTCCTTCAACAACGTCGAAGACATCGGCAGACCAGGCGATTCAGTGATGAAATCCAGCACCGAGTCCTTGCTGAGAATCATCTTCTTGCTCAAGGCGTCCTGAAATTTGTCGGCACCACAGTGTCGATTCCAAATGAGTTGTTCCAAAGTTCGATTGACCGAGAACATCCCGGCCGAATCCAGGCCAAGCTGTTTTTTGTCACCAACGACGCAGAAACGCGTGCCACGGTAGAGCGCGGGCAGCACCTCGGCAATGTTCACCTGCGATGCTTCATCCACGATGACCAGATCAAACATTTCCGCGTGGAACGGCAGATAGCCGCCGAGGAATCGCATCTCTCCGGCCCAGAGTGGAAACGCTGTTAGTAGCTGTTCATACTGCAGAGCCCCCATTATTTGCTGCAATTTTTCCGCGCTTCGCCAATGCCAGAGCCGAGCAAAAGACTTCAGGTCCGCTTCCGCTTCTTTCGCATGAGCAAGCACTTGAGCGTCAAACAAGGTCTGCACATATCTCGATTGCTGTCGTTCCAGGTCCTCGGAATGATGATCCAGCGAATCACGTGCTGCCTTCAACGAGCCAGGAGCAATCAGCTTTTTGCAGAGGTCAGCCTTCTGCCATTCAGCAATCAACCCCAGCGTCTTCCGAGCGTAAATCAGGGAATGGTCGTGGTGGTCCGCAAGCAGACGGGCAGGATCAAGGTGAAAATCGCGATGCAGAGTACTGAGCAGGCGTTGCAACCAGACCTTCTGACCTCGAAGGAGTTTGCAGTTTTGCTCCACAAACTTCTGCCCGTACAAAACTTCACCCTGTGAAAGGGCCGCATCCCATTGTTCGTCTGTATCGACTCGCTTAGGTTTGGAGAAGTCGAATTGTTCGGGCACCTCCGAAGACAGAAGCTTCCGTCGCCTCACGAATTCTCTGTGCTTTTCTAAATACTCGTGATCACGCTGAATATGGGACTGAATTTGCTTCTTCTGCCCATCCAGCAGGAAGCACTTGGACGCGACAGCGCCACGCGCGGTCTTGGCCTCTAAGCCAAGCTGAGCAAGACGGGAGCGAATGTCATGTCTCGCGACGTCCTGGCTCACTCCAGCCAAATAGTCCGCCATCTTCTGGCGGCCCTCAGTGTCATCACCTGCGTAGATTACTTTGTGCCGGCCAGTGTATCGTTCAACCATCTGCTGAACCACCGCTACAGCGTCCTTCTTCTGCGACACAAGAAGCACTTTCTTGCCGAGTAGGATAGCAGAGAGCATCAACGCCGTGATCGTGTGTGATTTACCTGTGCCAGGTGGCCCTTCGATGTACGACACCTCTTCTTCCCAAGCCCTCGCAACCGCTTCCCGTTGCTCCAAAGACAGTGATAGTGGAAGCAGTTGAATGGTTTCCTCCAGCTTCGCACGATCCTCAAGAGACCGATTGAGCGCGATTCGTCCGTCCAAAACCAGACCGCCCACCAACTTCTTCAACAAGGAGTTCTGAATGCCGTGGCTTTCACATTCTTCCACGAGATGCTTGATCGCATTGTAAGTGCTGATCTCCGTGGGGACAGGCGCGGCAAATACAAACGCCTGGGGGTAGAAGAATAGTTTGCCAGATGTCTGAAGCTCTTTCAGGCGCTTCTCCAGCTTGCTCACCCCAGGCGTGAAGTCGAACTTGTCACCAGCTGCGAAATGCACCCTGTTCTTGATGGAATCAAGACGGAGCCATATCTCGTTGCGGAAGAATCCTGTAATCGCAGGCTCTGCAACGGCCGCCTGTCCGAGTAGGGCACTGCGCCAATCGCGATTGCCACAGTTTTTCTCCAACTTGTCATCAGCCTCGCCCAGGACTGTATGAGCATTCTGCAACAATGGCCCGTAATGCGCCAGATTCGAGTCTTCTTGGATATCGTCCTCAGGCGTGGGCACCGATTTCCCAACAAGGTCAGCCAGCAGCTCCAAATTGAGTTGCACTGACTCCCACTCGACCTGGGGTTCCACTCCATCCCCATCAAAGGAAATTGGCGCGTAGAACACTGGGGCACCAATGCGTGAAGTCGCTCCTCCGGCAGCAGCAGACCGCATCGATCCAGTGATCATGCCGAAGCCAACGTACAGTTGCTTCGATGGATCTCTCCGTAATCGTTGCTTCGAAGACCGGAAGAAGCCAGATCCGTGAAACTCGTTGTGTTCCGTGTAGTTGAAATAGAAAGTGGGATTTGCAGAAGTGCCCTTCAGGACATTCTTGATCCCTCCACGGACCAGAATCTTTCGAGTGACATCCCGAAGGTACCGCAAGTAGCCAGCTACTTGGTTGTCCTGTGCGTTATTGGAGTCCTGGGGCATCGGGAATCACAATGTGATCGGCTCATCCATTTTTTGGAGGACGCTTTTGATCTCGGCATGCATTTGCTCGCCTTCTGCCTCAACTTTCTCGAGGATGTCCTCTTTGGACTTCGTCACTGCTTCAAGAACCTTCTTGAGCAGGTCTGATGTGCGTCCGGTTGCATCCGCCATCCCTTGCAGGTGGGCCTGACTGCGCTGCTTGGAGTCCCCGAGCAAATCCTGAGCATCAGAAGAGGTTTTTACCAGCAATCCCTGAATCTCTTGGCTCAGTCTAGAGGTGGACGACTCTTGATGCTCCTGGATGCGAGCCAACACCTCACTCAAGGTGCTGGACAAGGAAGCCGCTAGGTCATGGGTGCCCTGCTGCTGTTCGGCAATTTGACGTTCTGCATTGGAAGCAAGCTCCACGTGAAGTGCCTCAAGAGCCTTCGCCGTCCGAGAATATAGCAACATCACCAGCGCGCAGATGACAGCGGCTGCTCCAACGCAGTAGATTATTGGTTCCATGAATCAAGTTTAGGCCAGCATTGCAAAAGGCTTCACTGGTCGCAAGCGAAAACCCCTGTCTAGGCAGTGGGTGTCATGTCAGAAAAACGCAGGGGGTGTTTCTGGCTGTGCACCTGCTGCTACACTGGCGCATTTACTTGAGCATGAGTCGATTGCGAGAAAACCTCGAACCTTACTAGAAAGTCCAATAATCGGGGAAGAAGGGGCTTTTGCAAAATTCTACACAGGCCACTACCAGTTCTCCAATGGACTCGTGAAGACGGTCCGTAACGTCCGAGCTCATAGTCAAGCGAGCTAAGCGCCCGCGGCAAGCAGGAACCAGAAGGTCGCGAGACCTTCTTTGCTGAACCAGTTGTATTCAAACTGAACCAGCAGCACGCCGCGTTATGAAACCATTTTGGAGCAGAAGCTCGAACAAATCAAAGCCCGAAATCTACCTATAGTGGCAAGTCGAGTGAACCTAGAGGTGCCGGTCGTTGGACGCCTTCGGTATGATACCAAGGGTGAAACAGTGAGTTCCAGCGATTTATACTTCCTAAATTGCCAGGCGGAATGGGACGCGCAGGAACCTAAGCCCAAAATTCGGCTTGTAGTGATGGGACTTGGACGGGTGGGGAGGGCAAAGATGCTCGCAACCAGCGATATGACCGTGAAACCTCTGTGGGACGAACGCCTCGAACTCTTTGAAAAGCGTGTGTTGGGATTAGCTCACAAGAAGTAGGCACGCAGGGCATTCAGACCTGGTTGCGCATTGACCGGGTTTGAATACGGACAGCTCGACTATGTTTTGAAACTGTGTTGGAGGGAAGTGGAGGAGATTTGAGCCACTGCAGAATCCTTCGTCTCCAAAGGCTTGCGTTTTCCGGTGAGAAACCGTTAGAACTTACGCGTAGCGGCAGATAGAAAGCTTACGCCATTTATTCGCTATGGAACTACAAATCTCAAGAGACGGAGTGGTTATACAAGCACTTGAACTTGAGGGACTGGCCGGAGCTGTTGCAGACGGGACAATCCTCCAAACTGACTACGGATGGCACGAGGGGATGACGGATTGGAAGCTTGTGAGCGAACTTGTATCTCCTGCTGTGCCTAAGAAACGGAGGAAGACCGCAAAGTCTTCCGAGGCGAAGAAGGACTGGCGACAAGATCCAGCGACAGAAAAGCAAATTGAGTTCCTTAAATCGTTCGGAGTGACTCCTGCACCGAACCTAAAAAAAGGAGAGGCATCGGAGTTGATCGATCGATGTATCAATGACCCCGAAGCGCGAAGGATTCAGGATGAGAAACGCTTTGCTGATTGGGAGGCGGTGATGAAGCGACAGCGCCAGGAGCGCGCTGCCTCGGGAGCTTTCTCATTTAGGAAGGATTTTGAGAAGGCAAAGACCGAGGTTGCGAAAGAGATGGATCGCATTTCTAAGAGTAAGGTGGCTGCTGCTTCCAAAAAGAAGGAGCTAGCATTGCTTCAAAAGCGGCTGACACACGCGGTCGGAGCTGAAAAGGAGGAGATTGAAGAGCAGATCGAGGACATAGAATGCGACCTAATTGACCTTGAATGCGATCCGATTGACCTCCAATGCTGCAAGGAGGAGTTGAAGGAAGCGGAAACTGTCCGGATCAAATTCTGGAAGGCTACTTTCAAAAGGGATTGGATTCAATCTGACGATGCCATGGAATACGACGTGTTGGTTGATGTAAGCACCACCATCGATAAGCTCTACGAGGAGTACGGCCAATACTTCAAGAGTCCCACCAATAAGCAGATTAAGGACGTTCTTGAGTCGTTAGACAGCGCCTCGCTCGATTGGGATAGAGCGCAACCCGATGCGTTCTTCGCTCGCCTTCACCACATCTCTCCTAGTCAGATGAAGGTAGGCGCAGGAATTCGAACATCTAAAAGTTCAACATCTCGTACGAAGGCGGGCAAGGGGAAAGGATGTTTGGTTGTCCTGCTTTCTGGAGTGCTTCTCTTTGTGACGATGGTCGTTGTACTTGCGTACATTGCGGACCAGGCGTCACCAAGAAATGATGGTTCTAGAATGGTTGGGTAAAAGCTGGATTGATTCATTGAGAGGCTGAGAGCGGTATCCATTCTTCCGTTCCCTCTTTACAGCACAGTGTCTCCGGTGATGCGACACCTGTGTCCTTGAGGGCTTGCAGTTGCTCTTGCGAGAAGGGCCCTTTTACCTCTTCGGAAATGAATAGGTACATTCCTACGGCCTTTGGTTGTGAGACCGGATGGACGCCTGCAGTGGGATCAATTTCCTCACCGGTGTACTCAGGCGAGAGTTTGATCTCGTCACTGAGCTGATCCAGTTTCGCGATCACATTCTGGATGTTCTCTTTCAGCACGGCATAGGGCTCCGATCTTGACGCCTTGAACGCGCGCCCAATTTTGCTCGTAGACGGCATCGAGCTCTTTGGTGTACCCTTGAGGCCACTCAGTAACGAACGGCCGATCTCTTCGAAAGCTTCTCGTTTGAGATCCGCAGCCGACTTGCCGTTGCTACTACGAACAATGAACGGCGTGATGTCGCGTTTAAGCGCCATCAGTTGCCGTCGCATCTCACGTATGTCAGCCAATACCTTCTTGCCGCTAGCACGGTCGTTCCAGCGAATTGCAAGATTGACCATGCCATCGGAAAGGTCATCGCCGAGTATTTGAGCAAATCGCTGGTTCGCTTCTGCTGCAGTCATGAAAGAGGGGTGTAGCTTTGTTCCTATACGCTAACAAACGTGCCCACAATTCAAGAGGGTAGTCGTCGGACGTCTCGGACCGTGTTTTTAAAATGCGACTGGAACGGCAGTGGGAAGGGGAGACCAGGCTGTGCAAAGTTCTCCACAAGCACTCACGCAGATTTCCCAATGAACTTCAGAAAGACGGTCCGTAACGTCCGAGGCCAGTCGCGAGAATCTTGGTGTCAGGAAACAGCCTATACTCCGCGAAATGCGGGAACCGATGAACGTCCCGGAGGTAAAAAGGTAACACCCTAAGCTTATTGAATCGATCTATACCATCAAACCATTTGGGGATAGAACAGGCTCTTGAGGACGTCTGCGTTCCTCACCTCCAAAGCGATGCCGAGTGTTCAGCCTCGTCAAACAGGCTGTAGAGTGGTATGGTAGCGAATGATTGAGACCAAACCGACGCCGAGTGAGATAAAGGCCCGTATTCGCGCAAGCAAGCAGAGGCCGAAGAAAGTTCCGTCTAAATGCAATTCGTGCAACGGTACCGGCGAAGCCATTTCTCCTGGACGTTACGCATCTCGTTGCCCTGACTGCTTTGGTTCTGGATTCGCGCGGCAATCACCTGATCAACAGATGGGTGCCTTTGTGTTTGGCTCCGCTCAGCGTTGAATTTTCCTCCAGAACCGGGACGTCTCGAACCCCCGAAACTCCGATTGAGGCTGAGAGGAAGGGGAGTCGAGCGTGTGCAAAATTCTACACAGGCTGGCACCAAATCTCCCATGGACTTCAGAAAGATGGTCCGTAGCGTCCGAGAGGATGGCAAACCAAGCCAAACAACGGATCATCCGTCAGATCACTCGCCTTCACGCAAAGCGGGAACCGTTGAACGTGTCGGCGGTAAAGAGAAATATCCGAAGCTCATTGAATCGGTCTACGCCATCTCAGCGAGTGCCGTCGCTGCGGTGGCCATCGCGACGGAATCGCGACCGTTTTGTTCGGTGATTTTCCGGAGGTGGGAGCGGTCGCGCAGCCAGGCAAGCTGGTCTGCGAAAAGGGAGCGCAGCAGTTCGCAGTAGCGGCGCATCTTGTCCTCCTCGGGATGATGGTGGAGGTCAATCTGCTGGAAGAGATCGAGCTCCTGGAAGCGACTGCGGGCGGATCGTTCGCTTCCGCCCCAGGTCCTCAGCACATCCAGCCGGGAGCCGGGAAACATCTCCATGAGTGTGCGCGTCTGCTCCTCGTTCACCACCGCACGAATGCGGGCACGGACGGGCACCCATTCTTCGAGGGTGACATCTCCCCGCTCGAACAGCAGACGGAATTCCTGCCGATCAAGGCGTGAGGGCTGGGTGAAGCTGTGGTGGAAATGTACCAGCGCACCCGTCGCATGGCGCACGGTACATTGCACCATCTCTTCGATGCCTGACACTGGCCGCAAGGAACGCTGGGCTGCCACCACCTCTCCCTGGCCCAGCCAGCCGGCGAAAAGGTCAAAGAAGTGGACGCCGTGCTCGACGAAAATGCCGCCGCTTTTTCCGCGGTCCCAGAACCAATGATTGGGACCGAGACCTTCGTCGCTGGCGAAGTTCTCCAATCGTCCATAGAGGCAGGCACCGAGCACGCGGGACTCCACGAGACGGGTAATGACGTCGGACAGCGGATTGTAGCGCTGCATGAGATTTGCGATGCAGAGCAGGTCCCGGGATTTAGCCAGAGCGAGAAGTTCGTCCGCTTCAGCGATGGTCATGGAGAGCGGTTTTTCGCAGATGACATGCTTGCCCGCTTCCAGAGCGGCACGCGCCTGGGAGAAGTGAAGAAACGGAGGCGTGGCAATGTACACGAGATCCACGCCGGGGTCCGTGAGCAGAGCCTCCTCACTCATGACGTCAGCAACGCCGAAGCGCTTTGCCATGGCCAAGGCAGCCTCGCGGTGAGTGCCTGCGATGCCCACGAGCTGGGTGCCGGGGACTTGAAGGAACTGTTGAAGCGCGAAGAGACCGAAGCCCCCAGCGCCAATGGCGCCGATGCGCACGGTTTCATATCTCATGGTAGATGGCAGGTTGGGACAGGACGCGAAAGATAACGACACCAAACTGGGTGACAAAGCAGGGCATCACACCGGCTCAGCTCGCAGTGCGGCCAGCAGGTCATCCAGCGACATGCTCGCGATGGCAGATGCCTTGTCGCTCATGGCATAGGGCAGGATGAGCTGGCGACCATGCAGCATGGAACCGCAACTGTAGACGACGTTCGGCACATACCCTTCGCGCTCGTTGCCTTCTGGGGCGAGGAGTGGCTGGCGCAGACGTGCGATAACCTTCCTTGGATCCTCAAGATCGAGCAGCACGACTCCGATGCAGTATTTTCTCATGGGTCCAACCCCATGAGTAATAACGAGCCAACCGGCCTCTGTCTCGATGGGTGAGCCGCAGTTGCCCACCTTCACGGATTCCCACATCTCCGAGGGACGGAGGATCACTTCCGGGTCATTCCAGTGATGGGGATCGTCCGAAAACATGATGAAGAGGTTCTCATCGTCCTGCCGCGAAAGCATCACGTAACGCCCCTGGATACGCCGGGGGAAGAGCGCCATGCCCTTGTTCTGCACGGCACTGCCATTGAGGGTGAGGATGCGGAAATGGAGGAAGTCCTTTGTCTCGATAAGCATGGGCAGGATGGCCCGCCCATTGTAGGCTGTGTAGGTGGCGTAATACATCACCGCCCCATCGTCATCCACAAAGCGGACAAAGCGTGCGTCCTCGATGCCATTAGTTTCATTCGGAGAGACGGGGAAAATGATACGCTCACTGATGGCGAGCTTGTTGGAGAAGCTGAGCTCATAGTTGGAGTCGGCCAGCCACTGGATGCACTCCAGTGTGCGGGTGAGATCGCGTGTGGTAGGCTGGTGCTCACGCCGCACGGTGCTGATGCTTTTGTTCAGGTCACTGAGTGTGAAATCCTCTGCCAGCGGGGCCATGACGGCATCGGCATGGCCTCCGTCGAATCCCATCTCAGCCAGCTTGATGATGAAACGTCGTCTTCTGTAAGTGGGATTGGGGACGACAACGGGCACCGTGACGAAGCGTGACACGGGGTCCAGTGCGATATTTCCGTCTGGCGAGATGGTGCCGACGCGGAATTCGATGGAGGAGATATGCCCCTCGCCCGTGGCGCGGAGGCTCATGACGAAGCGCAGGGCCCCAGCATCAAGACCGCTCTGGTCTGGATGGGGTACAATGGAGGGATTGAAGATGGCAGCGGACTCCAGCGCATATTCACCGGAGAACAAAGCGCCAATGAGCATTTTTCGTTCGTTGGAGAGTGGGCGCTGGGTGAACACATGCCGCTCCACCTTCTGAAAATGCCCAAGCAGCAGCGATGCGATGTCGAAGTGGCGTCCCTCGAACTCCTGCTTCACTGCATCCAACTGATGGCAGACCTCCTCTTCCGTAAGAGCGAGCGCCCGACCGATGATGGTGGTGATGCGATGGATTTCCGCAGGGATGAATGGACGAATGATTACCCTTGCGCTTTCGGGAAGGAGCGTCACCTCGTGACGCCGGAGGTGAACAGGACTCATGAAGTAAGATGCGGCAATGGTGGAGTGGGATGTGCAGCGCCTGCCATTTCGGCAAGTGCCAGGTGAAAGGCCAGCGTGGACTCCGCACCCTGATTTTCGTTCACGCGATCATGATGCAAGCCATCGCTGCAACCGCCTGTGGTGAAGTCATAAAGCGCCAGACCCAGATCGTTGCGCCCAAGGAACCATTCGAAGGCGCGCTTCGCCTCACGCGACCATGAAGCATCCTGGGTGGCACGGAAGGCTTCAAAACACGCAGACACCATGGCTTGTGCTTCTACCGGCTGTTGGTCGAAGTCGGCGCGTGCACCATCCCGCACATAGAATCCATTGCTGCCAATGGGGCGGTAGCAGCCTGTCTGCGTCTTCTGGATCGACACCAGCCAACCGAGTGACTTGAGCCCGATTTCCATCGCCACCTTATCTCGCGACCATTGGCTGCTGAGAATGAGTGCCTGGCAAAGGCGTGCATTGTCATAGGTGACATAGGGCTCAAACCACGGCCAGTTTGCGGTCGCGCAGGTGTTCCAGAGATCCACGAGCCGGTTCGTGAGCAACGCACGCATGGCGGCGAGTTCCGGAGTGCAATTGAACTGGCGCAGATACTCGTGGATGCCCAGCAGGGTGAAGCTCCACGCACGGGGTGAGGTGAAGGAAGAAACCGCCTCCAGTCCTCGCTCGAATAGTTGCGCCGAAAGCCTGCGGTGGCCTTCATTGCGAGAGTGGCCCGCGCCCACTCCAGCAGCCCACAATGCCCGAGCATGGCTGTCTTCACTCCCATATTCCTCCAGCCACTGGCGCCCGTGGCTCATGAAATTGCGGAAGCGGCCACTGCCGTAGTCGAGCGCTGCGGCGAGAAATGCAAGGTAGCTGGTGGCCAGGGTGCCGAGATTCTCCGCCGGCGGATCACCTCCAATCTCCTCAAGCATGTTGCACAGGATGAAGGCGCGCGCGTTGTCATCCGTGCAGTAGCCCTCATGGAAGTTCGGCACATTGAAGATCGCGTGCTGGAAGATGCCTGTGCCATCGCTCATACGCACCACGTGGTCCAGGCGCAGGGGTGGGAGGGCGTAGGGACGGCTGTTGAGGGTCCACCCCGCGAAGGCAGTGCGAGGAGTGGCCCTTCGCGTCGCACGGGCTTGTTGAAAGGATTCCAGGTAACGCTCTGCCACAGCGGGCCAGATCATCTCGCGACCCATGGCATAGGCGTCGGCACGCATCCTTTCCATGTGCAGAGGATCATCGAGCAGTTTGCAGACAGCGTCTGCAATCGCTTGGGAATCGCGGAAAGGCACGAGTTCCCCACGCCCGTCTGCCAGGAGTTCCTGCGCGTGCCAGTAGGGTGTGGAGACCACGGCTTTCCCAGCTCCGAACACGTAAGCCAGTGTCCCGGAGGTGATCTGGGCTTCATTCAGATACGGTGTGAGATAGATGTCCGTCGCGCCGATGAATTCTTTGAGGTCGTCCTGCGAGACGAAGCGGTTGTAGAAGATGATGTGATCTTTCACGCCCCGGTCTTCCGCGAGGCGTTCGAGGCTAAGGCGGTAGCGCTCCCCCTCACGTTCCAGTAGATGGGGGTGCGTGGCACCCAGCACCAAGTACACCACGTCAGGATGGCGCTGAACGATCTGTGGCAATGCTTCTATCACATGCTCGATTCCCTTGCCCGGGCCGAGTAACCCAAAGGTGAGGAGTACCTGCCGACCCTTCACGCCAAACTGCTCCTTGTAACCACCGGAATCCGCAAAGGGCATATTCAGGATGCCATGTGGAATGAGGTCCACCTTCGCTTCCGGAATCCGGTAAGTCTCACGGAGGATCTCAGCTCCCTTGTGCGCCATGACCACGAGGCGATCACTGCGTTCGGCCAATTCCTCCATCACCCTCCGCTGCACGGGATTCGGCTCCCGGAGAATGGTGTGCAGCGTGGTCACCACTGGCATCCGCAATTCCTTGATGAGGGCGAGAAGATGGCTCCCACTCGGGCCGCCATAGATTCCGAATTCGTGCTGCACGCAGAGCACATCAACGTTGTTGAAGTTCAGAAAGTCCGCGGCACGCCTATAGGAATCGAGGTCCTTCTCCAACAACTCAAATCGGACGCGCGGCGGATAGTCGTACCCTTCCGTGCGGTCATTCACCGCGCCCGCAAAACACTCCGCGTCATGAGCTGCGAGCGACACCGATTCGCAGAGGTCATGGGTGAATGTGGCAATTCCACAAAGCCTTGGCAGGTAATTGCCGAGGAACGCGATTCGCTGAAGGCCAGGGGTGCTCAGGACAATCCTCTCACATGAATGGACATGCCCTACAAGACAACCTGCATGACATAAAGCAACCGAGTTTGCTGATCTTCGGCCAGGAGTGGCGAGTCATTACGCCAACAACTATGCGGCCATCATGACTCGATCTCGATCATGTGGCACCCGCTCAGTATCAAGTCGTGAGAACCATTGGCGCGCTGCGATGAAGACAACTATGCTGAGAAAAGAGCAAGTAGGCTGATCGACCACTAGGGATAAATCAGCTTCCAGTTAGCTGGAAAACTCTCCAGCTCAGTCTGCAAATCAGCAACTTTCATCGCGCAAACACTGCGCTTGGGAGAGGCAGTCACATGCAGGAACGTTAGCGCCGCGGTCGCAATCTTGAGTCTTGACTGCAACGCTTTGAACTTTGCGACGTTCTCAAGCGTTGGCTCCATTCTTAAAGCGTAACACCAAAGTGTCGCGCGGCTAGGAATTTCGCCTCCTCCATACGACTGTGCAGATTGCACATCTCGAGGCTTGTGGTGTCTTTGAAAGGGGTTAACCCCACCAATGTGAGATCTGGTATGCCAATTTACGTTCATCCTGCCATCCGGTTACCCGAGGCTTGTTCCACCTTTGTCCTGGAGACGCCTACCATATGTCCTTGAGAGCTTCGTCATTTGCCACATCAAACCTTCCGTCGAGGTCCGCTGCAATGCAGTGTCTCACCGCTTCCATCGCGGCATCGTAGTCACCGTCTCCTGCCTCAATGACAGCCAGTCTGTACCAAAGGTCCGCCCGCATGGGATAGTCGACTGTAGCGCTTTTGGCGAGGCGTCTTCCGTCTGCCCATTGCTCCATGCCAGTGTACACGACCAACCTGCGATCCAATACATCGGGATGCCTTCTCCAATGCTTGGGTATTCGGCGTAAGGTGTCAGAGGCATCAGCCCACATCTTCAGTGTCAAATATCCATCCGCAAGATCCAGCGCGGCGGCTAGTGCAAAGATTGCTCTCATGATGGTCTCAGGTGGGAATTTGATAAGCAAACGGTCAGGCTCGGACGAGTCGATGCATCAAGCTGAGGAAATGGTCCGGATTGCCTGCTTTACGTCCGGAATCAGTGGTGGCGCCACACTCAGCGTTCGAACCCCGAGATGCACGAGGGTTGGAATGGCATTCAAGTGCCCGGCAAGTTCTCCGCAGATGGACACAGGCGTATCACCCGCTTCTGCAACCACCATCCGTATCAGCCGAAGCACGGCAGGGTGATCTTCGATAAAGTAGTCATTCACGAGTGGATTTTCACGGCCCGCCGCCATGGTATATTGCGTGAGGTCATTGGTCCCAATGCTGAGGAAGTCGGCGTGTTTGATGATTTCCTCCACGCCAAGTGCGGCCGCCGGGGTTTCAATCATCGCTCCCAGCTTTGGGAGTCGTCGAATGCCCTCCTGTTCTGCGATCGAGCACATCTTCTTCCGTATTTCCTCCATCTCGGAAGCTAATGTCACCATTGGCACAAGAACGTGGACTTCGCGGCTCAGACCAAACTGCAGGAGGGCCTTCAGTTGTGCATCCAATAGTTCAGGAAAACGGAGTAAGAGGCGAACACCTCTGCAACCGAGAAACGGATCATCCTCAACGGGAAAGTTGAGATAGGAAACCGGCTTGTCGGCACCGAGATCCAGGAGACGCACCGTTAGTGGCTTCGAGCCGAATCCGCTAAACATGGCGTTCAGTTCCGATAGCAACTCTGCAGTCGATGGCGGAGTGTTGCGTGAGAGGTAGTATTGCTCAAGGCGATACAAACCGATGCCGTCGGCCCCCGTTTCCTCGGCGACGGCCACATCCCGACGTGTGCTTACGTTGGCCAAAACTTCCACGCGCTGACCATTCATGGTAGCGGCCACCACACGGGCGCTTTGTCTCGCACTTTTCCTCAGGGTGTGGATGTGGCTTCTACGCTCCTCAAAACTCTTCAAGGCTTCAACGCTCGGGTTCAGGACTATCTGGCCGGAGTCCCCGTCTACGATGAGTTCCTGTTCATCACTGATGTTGGTCGTTGCTCCTGCGATTTGGGCCACGGTAGGTATTCCGAGAGCTCGTGCGAGCAAGGCTGCATGAGACCCTGGCCCCCCGAACTCCAGCACAATTCCGGCCACATCAAGGTCGGGCAGAGCCACTGTTTCCGAAGGGAGCAGCCGATGCGCGACGAGTACCCTTCCTTTTGGCATCATTTCGAGAGCGGTTGTTTTCACGCCCGCGATGGCCCGGAGGAGGCGACCTTCAAGGTCAGCGATATCATCGGCCCGCTCCTGAACCAACTGCTTAGGATGTGCCCGGAACTTCTGCTCCCACCGCTGGAAAACATGCGCCAAGGCTTGAGCGGCCCCGACGAGTTTATCCTCAATTTGACTGCGAATCTCGCTCCTCAAACTGGCGTCTTGAAGCATGGCCTCGTGAGCTCCAAAGATTGCAGCGAGCTTCGGCCCAGAATGTTGCTCAATTCTTAGTGCCGAAAGCTTGAGGTCTTCGAGCACTGAAACCAGTGCATGATCCACACTGTCAAACTCACGCTCTATTTGATGAGTGGCGATAGCCCGTGGCTCGCTCAGGGCATCAAGGATGTTGCGATGTACGAACGCCTTTCCGCGCGCCAGGCCGGGGGACGTCGCGCGACCTGGGATTTTGATGTCTTCATCTTCACTCATATCCCTAGACCGGTTCACAACTGAATGAAGTGAGGACAGTCAAATGCACCCCCAATCTCGTCGGTATGCGGTTTCCCACTTTGCCAAAAACGGCGCAATGGGAAGACGCACCATATCCACCAGACATGTTCGCACCACGTGCGCTTACCCACACACAACTTCCTCTGACTTCACTGAGACGTAAAGACAAATATGAACAATATGTTTGCGGGACGTAAGTTGGGATGAATCCCTGCCGCTGCAATGACTCCCCCGCGCGGAGGTGTGGCGGTAAGGGAATTGGCTGATCATCAAGCATCTCAAGCGTCTGTTACACAAAATCGTGGGACCTTCACGTGCCCCCAAGCACAGTGCCTTAAAGACGGAAAGGCTCCTCGAAGAGTTCTGCCGATTGCAGTTGACTTAACGAGCCGATGCCAGACCTTCACTCAAGGTCGGATTCTCTCTCCGTTCCCTGCAACGCTTCGCGGGCTGCGATCCCGTTCCAATGCGCAAGGTTTTACCGGCGTAGTTGTTTGAGGCGAGGATACACCAAATGAAGATCTACAGGATTGAGTTGAGGTACGTAGGAGTCGTGTTTGTCGAGGCGGACGGGGTGATGGAGTCGGAGTTTTCCATCACGTTTCATAAGGATGGCACGGTCGTAGCCAGCTATCCCGCCTATGCAATCAGTGCGTATGGTGAAGTTCCATCGATGAGTGTTTCAGAACGACGCGGACATAATGTCCCCAGCCTTCCAAACTAGAGGCTCTGAGCGAAAGCAGAAGAAAGCCAAGCATTCCCCTGCGTAATGCTCTGGCTGGAAGACAGGAAGACGGAGGCAATGTGTGATCCTTTGAATTGTCATTCCTGATGCGGCCTTTCTTTACTCGATGCTTCGCTCTTGCCGCTCCGCGACTGGTCCAACTGCCTTCGAGCCGCTTTGGCCGCTTTGAAGCCCACAAGCTTCTTGCGGGTTTCGTCCCACAAACGAAAGGTGAGCGACTTCATGCTTCTGCCCAAGGTCAAGGGCTTGACGGCTTGAAAGAGGGGCTCGGCTTTGTGGGCTTTTTCGAGTCTGTAATTTGGTATGCGGGGACTCAGGTGATGAATATGGTGAAACCCAATGTTTCCCGAGAACCACTGGAGGATTTTTGGCAGCTTGTAGAAGGAACTGCCATGGAGAGCGGCTTCCGCGAAATCCCACTCCGGATGACGCTCCCAGTAGACATCTTCAAACTGATGTTGGACGTAAAAGAGCCACACCCCCGCAGTGCTGGCCACCAGTAGAACAATGAATTGAATGATGAGATATGCCTTGATGCCAAAGGTCCAGGCAAGCAGGCAGGCCAGCATGACGATGCCGAGATTGGTGACATGCACCCAGCACCGTTCGCGTTCCTTTGCGTCCCGGGCTGGAAGTCGATGCAGAATAAGGAACAAAGTCAGCGGAGCCACGACAAAGAGAATGACGGGACTGCGGGAGAGCCGGTAGGAGAAGCGCTTCCATCGGGACGCTTCAAGGTATTCATGCACCGTCAGAGTCCAAACATCTCCCATGCCCCTTCGGTCCAGATTACCAGCGCTCGCATGATGAATGGAGTGTTCCCACTTCCAGTGGTGATAGGGTGTGAAAGTGAGTACCCCAGCGATGAATCCCACGACCTCATTGGCCCGTCGAGATTTGAAGAACGAGCCATGCGTGCAGTCATGGAAGATGACAAAAATCCGCACGAGGAACGCGCCTGCAAGGACCGCCAGCGGAACCACCAGCCACCAGGAAATTCCAAGCAAAAGATACATGAACACCCACAGAGCAACGTACGGCACCAGTGTGTTCGTGAGCTGCCAGACGCTTCCTGAAACCGTCGGATCCTGGTATTTGCGTACAACGTCCTTCCACTCCTCCAGCTCTGGAGCAGTTGGCACTTCTCCATGCGATGTCTCTGAGGGCTCCATACGCATTAAATCAGGTTCCGGGGCATCTTGAAAGTCGGCGCCAACGAAAGATCCTCAATTATACTTCGCGTTCAGCGTGGTCAGTGGCGGTGCTAGTCCCTCAGCCCCCAGTCCCCCAGTCCAGTCTCCGATGCAACGATTCATTTGTAATTGTGGAAATGTTCTATTCTTTGGCAGCGCACGTTGCCTGAGTTGCGCGGCAGAGGTGGGGTTCGATCCTCAAAACGGGAGGATGATGCATTTGTCTGCGACGCGGGGATTGAAACTTTGCGAAAACGGTACGCGATATGGAGTTTGCAACTGGTTGGTGGGCGCAGACTCCGGCAACAGCCTTTGTCTTGCCTGTCGCATGAATCAATTGGTGCCGGATCTAAGCTGGGATCGGAACAGGTTTCTTTGGGGACGAATGGAGACAGCAAAGCGAAGGCTCATCTATACCTTACTGGGGTTGGGCATTCCGCTGCCTTCGAAGTCCGAAGAGCCGCAAACAGGTCTTTCGTTTGAGATTGTGAGTACGGTGTTGAACCCTTCCGTGACCACAGGCCACTTGAATGGCGTCATCACCGTGAATCTTGAGGAGGCAGATGATACCTACCGCCAAATAAACCGCCAACAACTAGGCGAGAACAGTCGCACGTTGCTTGGTCACTTCCGGCATGAAAGCGCACACTACCTCTGGGGCCGCTTTTTATCCAGCCTGGACTGGGGTGATCCGGGTCGAGTGGCCTTTCGCGAGAGGTTTGGCAATGAATGGCTGGACTATGGAGTCGCCCTAGGCAGCCACTATCGCCTCGGAGCGCCAAGAGGCTGGGAGCAAAGATTCATCAGCGCCTATGCCGCATCACATCCATGGGAGGACTGGGCGGAAACATGGGCGCACTACTTGCAGATGATTGATGGGTTGGAGACCTGCGAGGCCATGGGCATTCAGGTCAAAAATCTCAACTTGCCACTGGTCGTGACACCCTCCGAGGCCGGCTTTCTCCCCGGTTGCCTCCCACAGTCTCCCAGCGATGACGATGCTTTCCTGGCGATGCTGCAGCGTTGGACGTGCCTCTCGAGGGCGCTCAACGAAATCGCGAGCAGTTCAGGCGAGCCAATTCTTTATCCGTTTGTCGTTTCAACCACCGTCGCACAGAAACTGCGGCTGGCCCACTTTTTTGCCGTCTTATGGGGAACACGCACTAGGCTCTGACCGAACAGCTAAAAAAGGGTTCCCCTGAAAGCTGAAACCTCAAAGGTCGAAGCAAACAGGAGTTCCCTTCCCTCGAATCAATTCAATCCCACGTGAACATCCAACAGTCCATGGAGGGCTTCCGTCCTTTTCGGTAACTCTGCGAGACTGCCGTCTTTGAGACTTTCGGTGAAGGAATTGAACAGCGACCACACATTCCTCTCCTCAAAAACGGAATGCCTGGGTTTCCGCCACTCATGCAGCACAGATGGAATCAGGCGGTTGCTGCACACGCCGACATCAGTAGCCCGAATGACAAGGTCGTGGGCTTGGATGTCGTCGAGGTCAGCTTTCTTGTAGGCGGCGATGCGTTTGTCCTGGTGATGCCACTTCTCCATCAATTGGCCAATGGCTCTACCGGTGATGAAGGGCAGGTCACGAACGATGTGGCGGGTGTGTTTCCGGGCGAACTTCACATCTCCACCAAAGGAGAGATTGTCGCAGACGAACACTGAGGCGCCGGCAACAAGACCAGCTGGGAAGGTCTTGTCGTGGCTATTCCTGAGACCGAGAACCCAGGTGTAGTCGTCTGAGGCTTGTTTGCCCTGCACCTCCATCAGACCAAAGTACCTGCTTCCATTGTGGCTGAGGCTGTGAGCGACAGCGCCAATGGTGAGGTTGGTCTTGGAGAGGGTGTCCTGGACTTCGTTGATGAGGTTGAGGTGGGGAATTGGTTGCCAGGTCTCAGTTGGTCTCGGGGTTCTGACCCGTTTGACTTCATCGAGGCTGGCTTCTCGACCACCACAATGCAGGATGAGATTGCACTTGGGTCTTTTGAGGGGTGTTTCTTGTTGGTACATGGGCGTATGGGGTTGGAGTTTTGGGCATGAAAAAACCCATGGCCTTTGAGGCGCATGGGTTGGGTGAGGGAGGGCTTGGAAGTTGCCTCGGGAAACGCGTTGATTATGAGATGGTTAACCGGTGATAGAGAGGGAAATGTCGACGGTGTTGAATATTAACTTTTTCATGCTAGCATGCCGGAGGGAGGCAAAAAGTGATGAGACGCAAGAGGAACGATAAGTCAGGCTGCACGAGGTGTTGTAGTGCAGCGGCGCCTGGCAAGCTAATGTGCGAGAGGCATACCAGACTTCGTCATGAGGAATCAAAGAGGCGCTACGGAAAGCGGATGGCCCCAGAGAACAGGCGACTTTGTACGCAATGCGGGAAGAGACCGCGGTATTCTGAACGAAAGCGTTGTTTGGATTGTTTGGTGTACCATCAGGAGGATATGAAGACGCGTCGAAGGTCTCCCAAGGTAGGCTCAGCGCAGATGGAATTGACACTGCCGAGTTGACACTAGGTCTCGGACATTTCGGACGTCATTTACCAAGTGCCCTACTCATTGACTTCAGCCGCCGTGGGTAGTGGGATCCTTCTTGAGTCACGATGATGCGATAGGAGGGCGAGATGACCGCTTCTGTAGCTTAGTTGCACTCACTCGGGTGCAGCTGGCCATTCCTGATTAAGACAGAAGATCTCTGGAATGGTAAGACCCTCTTGATGCACTAGGGCATCGTCTTTCACGAGCGCATGTGGCAAGCACTTTAGAGACTCGGGTAAAGGCGTTGTTGCCCACGGGTTGAAGTAAATTGTTGCTCGTCGTTTGACGAGAGCGTGTGACGCTATCCCATTGAAAATTCATGCACCGCTGACCCTTGTGTATTGCGGTCCACCTCGACCGAGCCACGCACCATTTGGCAGCCTCTCCGTTGTCACTGGTTCCGACTCATTGGCAATGTCTATTCTAAATGTTTCAGTTCCAAACAGAGCTTGAACTTCATCGAGCCGGTCCAGGAATGGAGTGCTAAAGTTCACAGCAATGAGAAGAGGTTTATCAAGCTGACCGTATCTGTGGCCTTTCGAGACAATGGCTTCGCGAATCGGATCTGAATGGGTGACGAACGAGAGCGGGCGCTGAGTGATTCCAATTAATGATTTAGATTTGCCGCGGTTCCGTTGACTTATGGGCCTGGGGCGCAAGCGAAGTTTCCAATCTTCGTGCTCCCAGAAGAAGTTGTTTGTCGCAAATTCGTCCGGATGCCTGGGAACTTTGTCAGGGTCCAAGGTATCAAGCCATTTGAGCACGGCGGAAATCAGTTTGCGCTTGCTCGGCTGGGTTTGTGGCAAGCCAGAATGTTGGATGTCGACCCAAAAGTTATCATGCCGAGCCTCGCGAATGGCGTCCAATGTGGTTTCGATCATGCGAGATTTTCCACTTAGAGTCCCGCCTTCTTCTGATGCCAAAACAGCTTCCAGGTAGAATTGAAAACCGTCTTGCCCGGTCACGAGAAAGTCCGGCCGAGCCGTAGATCCATTGGCCAGTTCCGGATGCGGTTGCAAATCGTAACCGAGTTTTTTGAGAATGGAGTAGACCAGCAATTCAAAAACCGCGGAGTGAAACAGTGTATCGTCACCGCACCTAACTCTTGACCGAAGTTCAGGAAGAGCGTCTTGTGGATACGCTGACGCAAGTTGCTCTAACATGCACCTCACAGTATCGAATTCTTGGCGCGATGAGCGATTCAAGAATACAAATTCACTTTCGCCGCTGAGCTTAGGCGATGAATTTTGTCTGAGAGTCTGGTCGAAGAGCATTGTGTAATCGCGCCGTTGAGATTGAAGAGCACTGTTGCTTCGCAGCGAATTGAGGAGCTTGTAGCCGACTCTTGTAGGATGCTGCAACCTTGCTCTCGTACGCATTTTGTAAAGCACGTCCGAACCGTCCGAGAGAAAGGCTGACCCCTGTGAGGATACAGCCCTTCTCTTTTTTGGTATCTGGGGGGAGGTGTGAATCAAATGCGCATCGATTGGAGACCGCGGTGATGCTGCCTGAGGGTTTGCATCTCCTTAGTCCCGGATTTCTGGGAGCGTTGGATGTTGCGCAGCTTGGTGCCCAGGTCCCGGAGCTTCTCATTGGACTGGAGATGACAGACTCGAATCTCATCTACGACTGTGATGGCCTGTTCGATGAGAGTAGCTGCCGGTGTTAGTTCTGAAGGCTGTTGTTCTGGCTGGTGATTGTTTGGCATGGGTTGATGTTTCCTTTCTGGTGGTGTTGGAGATGGTGAGAATGCAGGTATTGGCGTTTCCCTGGGTGATGGCGCCGGAGCCTTGGGTTGTGATGAAGCTGGCCCATCAGGTCTCACCGGCATCACAATGATTTGTCTTCCGCCGAGGTAGAACCTGAGCGGGGAGAGTTCACCAATGATACCGATGGTGCTGAGGCCGAACTGCAGCGCCTTGAGGAGGAGCCGGCGATCCACGAAGATGGTTACCGGCTTTCCTTCGGCTTTGCAGTGGGGCAGGGGAACATGAGTCCAGGGAGCTTCCGCAGTACTTTTGTAGACCAGCCTGCATTGCATCCCCTGGTACTCAATGCCAAGGGTGTGGTACTGCTCATCGTGGTTGGGCATCCGTTCGATGAGCTGAATCACGGCATCGAGCTTGTCGGGATCCAAGGTGAGGATGGTCTTGGCTTCTCGTGGGTTCGGAATGACCTGCCGCCAGTTCGGGTAGTTGCCTTCGATGAGTCTCGTGATGAATCTCCATCTTCTGCTACTGATCTGGAGAAGTTGGTTTTTGCCGTCCGAAGCGTCCGAGAGTTTCATTTGCCATGCACCGTCCAGATTGAAGTCTTTCCACCCCAGGAACTTGTGTTTCGGGATGATGATGGACTTTTGGAAGGGTAGGTTGAAGGAGTTGCTGCTGAACAAATGCCTGCCATCCGTGCCCACGAGGTAATGAGCTTTGGGCTGGCTGACATCGATGCAGGCGCCATTGAGGACATACCTGCTTTCGTCGGTGCTGGAACAGGCCATTGCTTCATGGAGGGCCAGACGGAAGGATTCATTTACCGGTACAGGGTTTGCCTGAATCCTGGGGATAGCAGGGAACTCCTGAAGCGGGAATGACTGTACCTTGGTTTCTCCGAGCTGGTCACCGAGGTTGAAGCGCAAAATGACGTCTTCCTTGGCGCTGGACTCAAGATGGATGCTGTCTCCTTTGTTACTGGACTTGGTGAGCTTGGAAAGTTCTTCGAATGTAATCAACAGGGATAGAGGTTCTCCTTTAGTGGGCTGTTCTAGGCGCACGGTCACGAACCGGTCGAGGTCAGTAGCCGTGAGACAGATCCAGCCATCAGGAGTTCTCTCGATCTTGAGGGTCTTGATGACGGGGAGGGTGGATTTATTGACGATGATTTTGCCCAATCCAGCGAGAGCCGGTTTGAGCTCTGAGACGGGCAGGGTAATGGGATGCATGGGGTGGGGTTCCTTTCTGTTCGGGGTGAAAATGAAAAACCCATGCTTCCGCAGAGGGAGGCATGGGTCGGAATTCAGGGGGCGAAAGGCAGCATCACGGGATGCAAGACCCCGGTTTGTCAGTTCAAACGCCAAAAAACTGTTGCAGCCACTAGCAAAGTCTTTTTAGCTTCAAGCTGAGGAAATAATATGCTCGATGAGTTTGTAGCAAAGAAGCCGAGGGAGAGTGCAGGAACGCGCTCGTCCAATCGGTTCGACTACCAACTTAGTTGGGCATTTTGTCTACTGCTGAACATGGAGAAATCAGGTCGTGACTATCTCCTTGTTTTGGACTATCACGACGACGTGGTGGTGTTTGACTCGGAAACTGCTCCGTCCAAAGCAGACTTTTACCAAGTGAAGACTGACACTCGGAATCGCTGGACGCTAACAAGACTTCTCGAGAAGGCAGGAGATTCTACACATTCAATTTTAGGAAAACTTTACGGCCATCGGTTGGAGTTTGCTCAAAAGGCAAGCACGCTGAATTTTGTATCCAACCAGCTCTTTAGCTTAAAGACGCTTAAGTCTCCTGACCGCGCGAGCGATGTCGAACTGTGCACCTTGGCGGAACTCTGTGCCGATTCCCTCCTTGAAATTAAGCATCAACTTAAAGCCGAGCATGCACTGTCAGAAGACCCTGTCATAGGGTTGGAAGTAATTCTGAAAAGGGAGGAAATAATCGCTGCAGGACACAAATTGTATGCTGAAGGCGCCCTGTCTCGCTTCCTGTCCGAACAGTATGGGAACAAACCGTACTCTGTCTCGCACGCTTTCACGGCACTTATAGACCTCCTGCGCAGGAGATCTCATTGCGAGGATGAACTTACTTCTGTGCAAGATTTGAAACTGAAAAAGTCGGTGGGGCGGGCCGAGTTCCGAGCATTGATTGAAAAAGTTGGTCAATCTGCCTCATCGGAGACTTGGCGAACAATGGAGGCGTTGTTGATCCAAGGCGGAACAAATATGCTTAAGCTCAGTCGTTACAAGAACGCTTGGAACACCCGTGAAGTTGAATTGCTAGATCCATCGAATTTGGTTGTGCAATCAACACAGCGTGAGATAGAGCGCGTCGTTGAAAGAGTAATCGAAGCGGCGCCCGATGCCTCAATAGTTGATTGGTTGAACGAGGCGAACACACAATGCTTGCCCGTGCTAGAGCGGCTTGGCGTGCCTCTTGGCGACGACCAAATGACCGGCGCGATTTTATCGTCAATAAGCACAGAATTCCAGTGAAGGCACGTTCATTTCGAATCTTAGTCCGAAACCTTCGGAAGCACAAACATGACAACCTTGCGATACAGGCGTTTGGTCATCTTATCAAAAACAGAAAGGAGAGCGAGATGCATCGACTTTCACCCTCGAGCAACAGTGATCACCGGACCCAACCACCTGGGGAAGTCCTTTCTGATAAAGACCCTCTTTTGGACTCTGGGAGCTGACAGTCGCTACAGCGACGCATGGAAAGCCGCGCGGGTATCAAGCTTGTTGTACTTTACTTTAGGAGATGAAGATTATGCCATACTGAGAGACGGAAAGGAATTCACCATTTTTGATGGCGATGATCAAGCCATCGCCCAGTTTGGAAGCGTGTCTTCTGGGCTAGGACCGTTCCTCGCTGGCAAATTGCACTTCGGGTTGCGGCTTTTCAGTAAGGGGAGTGAGAAATCTGTCGTTCCTCCACCCGCATTCTATTTTCTTCCTTTCTACTTGGACCAAGACTCTAGTTGGACCCGTACTTGGGACTCGTTCAAAAATCTTGAGCAGATGAGAAATTGGAAGAACGATGTTCCTGACTATCATTCAGGAATAAAACCAAACTCGTACTACGAGCTTGGCTCTGAACAAAGCCAGTTGATAAAAGTACGCGATAGCACCCAGTCAGAGTTGGACATGGTCCGGAGAATTAGGGATGAACTCGTTGGTCAACTCGAGTCAGTTCCATTTACCATTGATCTGGCAGCATTCGAAGAGGAGGTCACAGCAGTTCTACTTGAATGCGAGAAAATCCAGCGCACAGCTGATGGTGTTAGAGACAACTTGGTGAAGCTTCACAACGATCGGATGCTTGTGGAAGCGCAGACTGAGATGGTGACTAGTTCTTTACGAGAACTTGGGAAAGATTATGCGTTCATTAAATCGGCGGATGAGCACGTGAACTGCCCGCTATGCCAGGCAACGTACCCGAGTGACTTTAGTGAAGTCTTTGAAATAGCCCTCGATCAAGACAGGTGTGAAGAACTCTTATCGAGACTGCGTGAAGAACGCTCAAACATCAGCGATGCGATCTCGAAGGAGAGTGCCAAGCATTCGAACCATCAGGTAGAAGTAGCGAAAATCCGTGCCATCCTTGAGAAGAAGAAAGAACAGGTTTCTCTTGGGGATCTCATCGAGAGCGAAAGTCGAAAGGAAGTGTCGACAAGACTTAAAGGCAAGATCTCGTCACTCAACGACAAGCTGTTAGAGGCTCAGAGCAATCTCGACGCTGTGAATCGCAAGCTGAAGGCGCTTGTTTCTAAAGAGAAGAAACGTGAAATCCTTCGTCATTTCAAACAGGAGATGCGTGAAAATTTCCTAAAGTTGGGAATTCCCCTGATGAACGAGGATAAGTTGAACAAGATCTCGCCGAGCATCACGCTGGGTGGCAGTTATCAGCCTCGAGCTTTGTTGGCATACTGGTTTAGTATTCTCGCATTGATTAAGAGGAGGGCTGATGAGAACGATGCTCCTGTCTTCGCTCCGATTATCATTGATTCGCCAATTCAGCAGGATCAAGACACCGAACATCATTTAAGAATCATGCAATTCATCAAGGAGAAGCTTCCTGAGGGCGCGCAACTGATAGTCGGTGTCGTTGATGACAAGGATGTCGATTATGGAGGCAAGGCGATACGGCTGAATAACGAGAAGAGGTCAGTTCTGCTGGCAGAGGAATACGAGACACTTTTTTCAGAGCTTGAGCCGTATATCCAGCGTTCGTACCAGTTCCGAGATGGAACTCTACTTTAAAGGTGAGAGAAACTCACCCACCAAATGAATGATGGGTGAGCCACTCCAGCCTGTGCAAAATTCTACACAAGCTGCCTCTCAATAATACCGGTCCTCATACGATCCCCGTCTCCCGTCCCTCATTCGGCGCATCAACAGCAGGGATTTGCCCAGATAGACCAGGCCGCTGATGAGTCCGATGAAGATGAGTGCCGAAAGCGGGAAAAGGACGACGCTGGCCGTAGTGGCTGCAATCAACGCGGCCCAGGTGACGAACTGACCCAAAGTAAGGGTCACCAAAGGCATCACCAGAATCGACGGGATGAGCAGGCACGCAAACACCTTGGCATTGAAGCGCAGCCATTCCCGGAGGTAGCCTTTGGGAGATAGCCAATGTTCCGTGGAAAGCGTGGTGTAGCGAAATACCTCTGCAGACCTTTCCACGCCGTTCAGCTCCGGCAGGTCAGGGTCTACCTTCGGTGCCTCCAGCTTTTCGGGGTTCCAGTGACGGGAGAGATAGAGACGAAGACGGCGCACCCAGTTTTTGGGTTTCTGCCGGCGTTCAGGAGGGAGCACTTCCAGTCGGTGGTCATGATCTTCCTCCTCGTCTTCAGGCCAGGGATGGTTAGGGTTGGTGTTCATGATGGCGGCGGATTTTTGAGCCTAGGGCGGTTCCGATGACGAGAAGCAGCACACAGCCGATTCCGAGGATACCTATGATGACGGAGAGGGAATCGTTGGCTTTGCGCTGTTGGGTAAGTTCCTGTTCGACCTGGACCAGCCTTTTCTGCGAGGGGTCTTCCTTCTTGTCGAACCAGCCTCCATGAACGGGAGGGATCGTGGCAGTGAGCAGGAACACGATGATGAGCTTGAGTAGGATGTGTTTCATGTGAATTGGGGAAAATGAAAAAGCCAGCCACCTCCGGTTAGGGAGATGACTGGCTCGGTGGTTTTTTGGGGGTGGGGTTTTAGCGGGGGTTTTGACCTGTGGTGTTTTTAGGACCAGCGCCGGCAGTTATCGAAGAACTCACAGCTCATGCAGCCGAACCCAGGGGAGGGGACAAAATCCTTTCTCTCCAGTCCTTCCACATAGGCTTCCATCAGGTGAAACAGCCGGGTTTCTTGGCTATCACTCATGGGAGGCAGTTCAATGATGCTGAGCTTGGGGTTTTTCAGCTTCACCAATGAATGCAGTTCAATGCCGAGTTCGCGCTGGCCATTGGCTTCGCGATAGAGCACAGCATAGGTGCATGTCTGGACTTCGTGGGTATGCGCTGACTGTTCTTCCTTGGGGGTGGTGCCAGAGGTCTTGTAATCGACTACCCGGCGTTGTTGCACCAGATCCAGCACTCCCACGAGCTTCGGTAAACCATGGTTTCCCAAGTCTGCTTCGATGGGGACCTCGACTGCTTCTGGTTTGATGGCCAGGTAGAGCCCGTATTGACGCATGTAGGTTTCCAGGAGCCGCCAGCCTGTCAGCTTTTCGGCTTCCTCTTCACCTTCCCAGTTTACGGGTTCTTCCTTGGATTGCTCCTCCCATGCCCTCGAGAACTCATCATGGAGCTCTTTCAGGGACAGGAGGCGGTTTTCCTTCCAGCGGGTCTTGTTCCAGGCTTTGAGGGTTTCATGGACCGCATTGCCTAGGAACAATGCTGCCGTTTTGGCCTTCTTGATTTGAGCCACGTAGCGGTAGTAGAACTTCAGCCGGCATTGCAGAAACGTGCCCAGCCGTGAGGAAGAGACGATTTTCTGCAGACCGGCGATGGTTTCAGCTTCGCTGGGTGGTTTGGTTTCTGGCTTCTCAATGGACTGGATCTTTTCGCGTGGGGGTATGGCAGCAAGGAGTGAGTTCATGAGGGTTGTTGTTGGTTGCGGGGTTGAGACCAGCGAGTGCGGCCTGAGGGTTTTCCTGCTTTGGCCAGCAATTCCTCAATCAATTGGGAAGCCTGCATCTTGTTGAGATGCTTCACTCCGAGCTGATAGAGCTGCTGAGACAGGTCCTCGACTTCCTGCTTGTCGATGTTGTTCTCGTTGACGATGCGAAGAATGAACCCGCGCTGTCCGTCGGTGCAGTTCCATGAGTCACTGTTCCCATTGCTGGATCTGGAGTGACCGTCGGAACCCTTGTGGTGGCCTTGGCTGCACCCGTTGCGGTGAGAGCCGTTGCCGTTCTGATGCTGTTGATGAGGGCCGCCTTGCTGGGTATCCTGTCCCTGACCTATGGCGTCGATGCCAAAGAACTCATCGGGGACAAAACCGACCTGCTTGATTTCCTTGTCGACGGACTGCTGAAGAAGCTGATAGAGCTTTGCGCACTCCGCTTGTACTTGGGAAAGGTCAGTCAGTTCCACCTCAACAGACACGCTGAAGAAGTGGGAGCTGAACCCTGGAAGACCGAGCTTTTTGCTGTAGTTGGCACTGAGGGTAACTGCCATGAGGCTGGGTATTCGGGCTGAGATGTAGGCACAAAAAAGCCGGCGCCCTTGCGGGAACCGGCTCGTGAGTGTCTGGTTTGTTGGTGAAATCCCTACGCAGCTTTGGATGGCTGCGAGGGATACGGCGGTGGGTCTTCTGCCACCCGAAGGGTTTCAGCTTGTCTCCATCCCTCCGTGTCCCTGAGAGCCTGGCACAGCAGATGGTCCGTGAGTTTGGTCATGGGCATCTTCCGTGCTTTAGCTTCATGGTAGAGGGCGGAAACAACGAACCGGGACATGGCAGGAGAGTAATGGCGTGGTCTGGCCATTGGGGTCTCCTTTGGATTTGAGGAACCGCCTTTGCTTTGGTGCTTCGGGCTTGGGTTCCTCTTGATGTATTATACCAGCATCGGCGATCTATTTCACCCTGATACCTTCCCACCGTTCCGGGTCCTGGCGGCTGAAGAGTTCCCAACGCATTTTGGTGCCTGTGGCGGTCTGTTTTGAGAACTCCACCCGCATTTGTCCTAGCATGGTTTCTACTTTTCCGTTTCCGATGTCCTTGATGGGGTATGGTTTCGAACGAGAACCGCCCAAGTCAACGAACTGGTATGCGTCAGGTGAGATGAGGATGCGCCTCATGAACCTGCCCTCGTAGAACAATTCCCACTCACCTAGGTACCATTGACCAGGTGCGGGAATGTTCAGGAGAGCGAGTTCCGCTTCAATCTTCTTCAAGAGGTCAGGGTTGGGCTTGAGCTTGCTTTCCTTCACTTGGGTGTGGAGGGATGAAAGCACTTCGCCATACCGCCTGTTGAGGTCCTGCTGCGCCTTTTGATATTGCTGCTTCTTGGTGTTGAAGTCCTGCTCAAGCGAATCGGAATTGGCCTGAGCAAAGACGGATGAACTGATGAGGATAAGTTTGAGGATGATGAGTCTGTCCATAGTTGGATGAGCAAGGGTTAAGGTTTCTTGTCATCCTGCTATACCGCCAACTCAGCCGAGAAATGGGGGAGGGGGTCAGTTGCTTCCTTGAGGCCGATACTTGTAGACCTCTCGTTGCGCGGCAGGATCTTCCCACCACGCCTTCTTTCTCTTGCTCTCCGATGAGGACTCTTGCCACGCTACGATGGCGATGCCGATGAAGATACCGATGACTCCTAGAACGAGCGAGAGACCTTTGATGAAGTGACCATGAAGTATGCCTTTACGGGAAAGGACCGAACCAAGAATGAAGCCGGCAGTGCCAAACAGTGGTGGACACACGATGAGCGCCAGCAGTGAGCACAAATACCCGACGACGGTCAGCACCTTCAAAATGCCCGTACTAGCCGGAGCAGGCAGTGGAGGCGGAAGCATCGGTGGTGGACTGGCATCCGCCTGCGCTTTATATTGCGTGACCTTCGCTAGAAGTTCTCTGGGTGGAGTTTTGAGCGCGGGAAGGGTGATTTTTGCTCCGGACTGGGTATTGCTCGGAAGTATGTAGATGGAGAGTTTTTCGTTCTGAAGATTGGGACGGCCGAGCTGCCATCCCGTCTTGGCAAGTTCGAATCGCCCTACCTCGGACCAACGATAGGACGAAGGCACGTAGTAGTCGGTAAGATGGAATCCCTGCTCGTCGATTTTCAATGCAGTGGAGCCTGGCAACGCACGTAGTCCAAGGGTAACCACCGTCGTTAGGCACATCACCAATGCAAGGAAGGTGAGCGCCCCACCTAGACCCACCAACAGCACCAAGGTGGTCATTGCGATGGCAAAAAGCGTGAACAGGCACGAACCGAGTCGAGCCGGCGGAATGACTTCTACCTTCATGGAGACGGGCGGGGATTAGGCTGACCGAACCGGTTCCTGTTCCGGTGCCTCTTCATCTTGGCTGGTAGGAAGGGGGCACTCCTGCGCCTCTCGAATTTCCTTCAACCCCATCTGCACCAAGCTGAGGACCACTACCCAGGCGATGAACCCGATGATTACGTACTTCCCGAGTTGGCCAAGAAAGTCTCCTAAAAGGGGGATTTGCAGCGGCGAATTCCAGACGGTATGCAGGATAACGGCGGTCAAGAACACCCGGAGAAATCTGCTGTCGCGAAGCATCTCAAACTGGAACCGGGAGTTCCCTTTCACTCGCCAGAGGGCTGCACCAACCATGGCTGTGAGGATGCCATGTCCTCCTAACGGTGTGACAATGCCCCTCATGAGAAGAGTGATTTCTACCCCATTGCTGTAGCCTGAGAAGAGGGATTCGAAGGCGTAGCCCGCAGTCTCAATCACTGCAAAGCTGGTTCCCACACAGGCGCCGAAGAGCATGCCATTGAGGCTCCATGGGTATCGAGGGTTGCCTACGATGACCAGCAACGCTAGAAGCTTAGCTGACTCCTCGACAATGCCCGCTACTGATGCACCCATCCACGAAAGTCCGATGGAGTCCGACCAACTGGAAAAGAACATGGTGATGAGCAGGGAGAGCATGCCGCCGATGAGCATGACCCGAATCATCTGGTACAGAAACACATTCCTGGGAGCGTTGAACTCGAAGAACAGAACCAGCACTGAAAGCGGCACTGCGAATGAACCCACGAGAATGACTCCAGGGATGAGCCTCAGGTTTTCGAAGTGGGAGCAGGCATAGTAGAGTCCTGCAAAAGCGGCTAGGGAGAGAAGTAGGGCGCGAAAGAACACCCAAGGCTGCGGCCATCTGGTATCGATGTCCTGAAGAGCTGGGGTAGTGGCTGGACTTCCCGTGGCAAAGTGGACTTCAAAATCATCCTGGGTGCGCTTCTGGAAGACAGCGGAGAAGAGATTGCCTGCCCTGAAGTCCTGCAGCTGTTCTAGGCCAGCCGCGGAACTGATTCTGTCAGCCATGTTGCCAATGACCGCGCCGGCGCCAGCCTTGAGGTCTCGGGGTACTTCTACCTGCCAGAGAGACCGGCCAATGCGGAGCTGTTGTTTGGAGCCAATGAGTCCTGAGGTGAAAGGCAGACCATCCAGGTACAAGCCAGCACCGTCCAAGGCTTCAGCTGTCACCTTCCTCTGGCTTACCGTGACCTGAACATGGCGGGGTAGGGCATCAGGGTCATCACTCAGGACGTTTGATTCTGAGGCCGTTCCGATGATTACAGGTTGATTTTCAGTGAGTTGAACGCGTTTCCCTGAATCCGGACCGCTGATGCACTGAAGGTAAGCAACGCCACGGGGAAGGGATTTCGACTGTCGTTCACCTTGGAGCCGCAGGAGTTCTTCAATGGGTAACCACTGAGCGGTCTTCTGGTCCCACGTCAGGTCAGTCAGAGCAAAAGTATCAGCGTGGAGGTGTTCTTGAAGCGCAGTGCTGGTAAGGGGCCCATACTGTTGGCCGTCTTTCTGGACGTAGAATTCCATGGCTGTTCCTCCGATAGTCCAGTCGAGTAAATGAAGGCTGGGGGAGGGTCAAGGCAAATATTCCGTATCCGGAATGAGAACTCGCTAATTCTCTGCGGGTGGCATCGGAGTTGGATGAAAAATTGGCTACCTTTCTGCGCAAGAAGCGCGGAAAGACGACCTATGCCGCATTCTCCAGGAAGATCGGATTGCCTGCTTCCACAATCTTCCGATTAGAGCAATGCCAACAAAGTATCACCCTCGGAAGATTGCAGACAGTCTTGGATCGCCTGAGGTGTACCCTTGACGATATTTTTGGATAACCTGCCGCAAGAACTGTCGGATTGCTCGCACTCTGCACTTCTATCGCACAGTTTGAAAGTCCCTTCTATTCATCTTGGAAAGGTACGAGGTATTCTTGAGCAAAACGACCAGCCTCAAAGCGACACTTTAAGAGCAAGTTGCTACATTCGTTTACAAGCTCGTCGTCAGGCAACTGAGATTCGCACAATGTTGAAAGTAAGACTCTCAGGTCCGAGATCAAAGACCCTAGCGCAGGATATGTAAGCGCATGAGAGGCCCCAGCTACTGCCGCCCGAGTCGCTTGGTTGCTCGGATGCACCGATACTCTCACACATTTGTAGCCTGCATAAAACTTCGCAAACCACTCTGAAGCTACCAGCAGTTGGCCGTGCTGGTTTTTTGTCAAGGCGTTCGCCTCCTTTTTCCTGCTTTTTGCTTCGATCACGAGACCTGTCTTTCCTGGCAAAAGCCAAAGGACATCCGGTCCCTCGCCATTTACATCACGCCTCTCACAAACAAATCCCAGGTACCTTCCAAGCACACATAGGGACTCCTCAAACTGGTTTGCGGAAGCTTGGTGATTTAGAAATGACACAGCGTCTTCAAATGCCTGGATCACTCCCCGCCGATTTCGATAACCTTTGATCTGATTGATGACTCCATGCGGCTGGGAGCCGGGCAACGGTAGAGACCTGTAAGGCTCGCGAATCTTTGGACGAAGCAAATTTCGATTGTGCCCAAATGCGGACCTTTGAAGCTCCTCCGCTCTGTCTTCATTGCCCCAGTTGTTTGAGATTCTCCCCGCAAACTGTTCTAGCCAGCCGCGCATTTGAGCGTCTAAACCATCTCCTGTAGAAGTGATCTTAACAAGTGCTCCAATGGCCTTGTCATGATAACCGTCCTGCCACAGGGTGAACGCTTTCCGCTCTGCGGCGGCGATTTGGTATCGGCTCCCGTCAGCAGGATCCTCCGATACTAACTCTGCGAGAGTTTCAGCATGGTACTGAGTCCAATCAGTGTCACGGTGGAAACAACGAAGCACTGTCTGGCGCAGATCCTCTAAGTTCTCGACCGCCTTGCTGACATCGGCTCCCATGTCAAGTTGGGCTCTCGTGGCGCTGGTGAGGAATCTAAAATTTGCTTCCCTAGCAACCCAAGATGCGAGATCAGAGCCTACTAACAGTACCACGCAAAAATCACCTGACCCGCGAGCGCCCCTTCCAATTCCCTGTTCAATGCGCTGGGCGAGAATCCGAGTAATAGTCGTGCCACCGTACAGCGCACTTGCTCTGTACAGTTCATAGTTTGAAGTTCCCGATGGAAGACCGCTCATCACAAGTAGACGACAGGAATTCCCGGGTAAGTCAATTCCGTCGTACCTGTTAGAGAAAACAAAAGGGCCTAGATCGGTAAGGTTCTGTAGGGCATCTACTGCTTTCTCGACTTGTTCTGGTCCGACCGCGACTGTCGCGACTTCCGACCACTGTTTTGCCGCAGTGTCTGAACCTACGAGGATGGCGCAACCGTAACCCTCCGTGGTGGCACTAGCACTCAATTCCCTAACAGTCTTTCGAATATTGAAATTGAAGCGCATTAGATCCGGAATCAGAATCATGCGTTCACTGATGCCAGCAAGCGACCGCGATTTAAGTGGATCAGAGACAGCTACGGCGTCAGCGTCAAAACATCTAATGATTTCGCTGTCATCCGCAATGGTGGCGGACATGTAGACCCGCCTCTGAGCATCGGAAAACGCTGGGAACATGTTCACCAATGGCAAAATCGGCGTGATTGTGAACGCAGAGCGGCTTATTAGCGCATGGCAGAACGAGAGACTGTCTCGAAGTAAAGGCCAAACCAGTTTGAATGTTTCGCCTTCAGGGCGGAGTTGTTCTCGCACGGCGTCCAGCTGCTCTTGCCAACTCCAATAAGGCACCTCCAATACCGCGAACTCAGACCCGCTAAGGATGTCGTCAAAGGTTCCGAGCTTGTCGATCCTGTTGAATGCATTGCGAAACAACATCGCCAAACTCTGGTATAACCCTCGATGAGCTTCTGCCGATATCGAGAGAGTGAATGCGTCTCTAACCACGGAAAACGCAGCATGCGCATCGTCTAGAATCACAGTGGAAACCGTTGGACCCATTCGCTGCCCTCGCACGCCAAATTTGCTAAGGCCATGAAATAGAGCGTTGTATGTCGCCACCATAACCGAGGTGCCATTGGTGAACTGCTCATTTAGGTCCTTACCTTTCTCGTAGCCCACAGCGCGGATTCCATAAGACTTCGCTTTCTCAAGTGTCTGATTCACAAGCTGAACCGTAGGTGTAAGGTACAATACTGGCTCACGAGTCTCGGTCAGTGATGACTGTGCGATCAGCAGTCCAACTAGAGTTTTCCCACCGCCAGTATGAAGCTTCACCACCACGTCTTTCTGCTGACGACGACCATACCAGGCTTGCAGGACCTCAGCTTGACTTGTGTAGAGGTCGTTGATTCCAGGCGGCTTTGGTAACCGCCGGAATATTTCAAGCGGATCCACAGTGGCAGGATTGCGAGGAGAGGTTCTAAGGCTTTTGAAATCCATGGACTACGGTGCTTGAGATGTTTACTCTATTGTAATGCAATTCAAGGTGCACATTTCCTTGGGGGCAAGAAGATTCTTCTCATTGGGGAATAAGGGGAAGCGCGTGCTTGCGGCCGATTCTCGGAAGTAGGCAACCCAGCACCTCAATGCGGTGGAGAAACACGGAATTCCGTGGCACCATCTATTCTGATGGGAAAGACCGACATTATGGAGGAAATATTTGACTTGATTCAACATTAACTTCCACCCAAAATTGCGCTCAGCTGCCATGAAAGCCTTTGTGTTGCCCGTCTTTCTGCTGCTTCTGGCGATTGCATGTTTGTCGGCAGAATCAACGCCAACCGAACTCTCCCTCAACGACGGTAGCCGAATCAAGGGGAGGGTGATGTCTGTCACCGCATCTGAAGTCACCGTGATGGCTGACTTTGGCGTGTTGCGTATCGATTTGGCGAAGTTGACTCCAGAATCCAGGGCCAAGCTCGCGGAGGCCAACAAGCCTGACACGGAGGCGCTTCTTCGTAGAGTCGCTGAGCTAGAAGCCAGGGTCTCTCAGCTACAGCAGGAGAACGAGCAGCTACGCCGGCAGGTGGTTTCTGTCCGCTCTACCCCACCTTCTTACCGTCCTTCCACTTCCGGAGTCCAGAGCCTCACCACTTCGGGAGGCGGCTCAACAGCGACCGCAGGTAGAGCCGTAAGCATCAGTTCGACTGGCAAAAGACACAATTCAGGATGCCGATACTATGCGGGTGGCCGACCCTGTGGTCCTACTGACGGAATTGCATGCAAACTCTGCGGTGGCTAGCACTAGGACTCTTCCTCCTCCTTCCGCTGGCGTCGAGTCAGGGTGGGGAAGTCGTGAGGGTGGTGACCTGGAATCTGGAGTGGTTCCCAGGAAAGAAGCCGAACGCGACCCAAGAACAAAGGGATCAGCACTTCTTGGAAGTTGCCTCCGTGGTTCCTCAATTCCGCGCCGACATCCTCATCCTTCAGGAGGTCCGTGACTTGGATTCAGTGGAAAAGTTGGCAAAGCTTCTTCCGGGGTTTGAAGTCCATGTGGTAAGCAGTTTTAAAGACCAAGTAGGAGGAGTGGTGGGGCTTCAACAGATTGCCATCCTTTCTCGTTTCAAGGCCGAAGGTGCCTGGGCAGAATCATGGAAGCGGGGGTGGGTCAATGCTCCGAGAGGGTACGCCTACGCCAAGCTGATGGTCTCTGGGAAGCCGTTGCACGTGTATGGAATCCATCTCAAAAGCAACCTGGGTGACGCCATTGCCAATACGTCAAAGCGCGAAGACGCCGTGGAACAATTGCTGGATCACATCAAGACCCAGGCCAAGGAGGGAGAAGCTGTAGTGGTCGGCGGAGACTTCAACGTGTCCAAGGAACAGTCTGCGCATGCCGGCGATACCACTCTGTCGAAAATGGAGCTGGCTGGGTTTTTCTGGAGTTTCGAAGGGGTGCCGCTCCAGGACAGAATCACCATTCCGGGAAACGGAAGATACCCGGATGCTTGCTTTGACCATCTTTACCTAAGGGACCTTGGTAGACCTGTGGCGTGGGTGCTCAAGGATATCCCTGGAAGCGATCATTTTCCGGTGGTGGTGGACGTCGCTGTACCATGGTAAAATTGGAAGGTTTGGACCTGTCCAGTAGTGGAGGACGCAACTGCGCTTGACAAGTGAACGGTGCGGCGTCACTTGGATAAATGAATGCTCTGCTGCATCCTGCGGTTCTTGTGAGCCTCCTTCTTATTCTCTGGGGTGGCCAGTCACTTGCGCAATCCCCTAATCAGCAAGCGAGGGGCTTGGCAATCGTGAAAGAACTGCCAAGCGACAAAGATGAATTTGCGACGAGCTTTCACTTTCTAAGTTGCAAAAGATTTGGGGTTACCACCAACTTCGTTCTCAATTCCGCCTCGCCTCTGACTGTGGAAAATTACAAGATATGTGCGGTGGCCGAGTTCGGTGACTTGACCACGCGGGACCTGATTACGGAAGAGGACCGGCAATACCTCGAACTCAAGCGTAATGAATTTCAGGAGCTAAGTCAGAAATATCCGACTGCGCGGGGCAAGTTGAAGCCCGTTATGGAGACTGTGATCCATCTTCAGAGTCAGTTGGATTCGGGACAAGTTCGCTATCGAGGAGGGTGGACTAGCAAAGTGAGCTTTGATGCAATGGTGGAATCAAAGAGGAAGGCCGCAGAAAAAGAAGCTGCCGACTACGCAAGGGAACTTCAGGATGTTCAGGCTCGTGAGAAAAACCTCGCTTCCGCCAGAACAAATCTTGCCGGCAGATGGTTGTTAAGAGATCACGTTGAGTACATAGATAGGCTAGCGCGTCAAGGTATCAAGATGAGTGGAATCTCGCTGCTGCCAATTCCGGAGAACATCATCCAGGATGCGCTCCATTTACCCATACGGAACTGGAAGGATGTCGTATTGAAAGAGGCGAAGGGAGCCATGGGGCCTGCCATCCTTTGCGTGATGCAACCTCAGGGAGCGTATTCCATGAGATTAGCGTTCACAATTGCAAGTGATGATGAGAAAATTGCTAACGCAGACGATTTGAAGGGAGCATTGAAAGTTCTCGCTTCAATAGACAACGAGTTGGCCGGTTGGCTTCCGGGGGCGGTCGCGGCAGCTCTCATTAAACTGGATCTAAATGAAAGAAACGGGGATAGAGACGCGGAAGTCACAATTGACCGCGATTTCGGTAACCGGGAATGCGAATTGCGGGTGCTTCCGAGATCTACTCACGAAGACGGTACCATCTACTCGCTCGTCTGCCTAACTGTTCATTAACACTCCGATGAATTACTACTACGTCAGCAGTGATTCCAACGTGGTTGGTCCGATGCCGGAAGAGGCGATACGCGGCCTTTGGAGGGGTGGAGTTTTGGGCGATTTATCGCTAGTTGCTCGTGAGGGCTCTGAAGAATGGAGAACCTTTGCAGAGACTTTCGAAACGGAATGTAGGAACAAAAGCAAGGCGCTGTCGAACCCTAGACGGTATGGCATTTTGATTATGGCATGTGCGGGTGCACTTATCTGCCTGGGTCTTATTGTGGCCATGAGTGGTCTGACAATCGGGCACTCCGCTAACGCGCCAGTCCCTTCATTGGCGACTCCTGAGCCAGGGGAGGACGTCACAAAAGTGAAGCCTCTTGCTCCTCTGCCAAGAGCGGAATCCCCTGAGTTGAAACAGAGTTCTCAATCTGAGGTTATGTCGTCGAGTAATCCCAGTTCCATCTCTCCGGGAGTTGCACATCATAACACCGCGCCTGTACGGTCCGAGGGCAATTCACCTGAAGCACGACTAGACGCGAAGCCATCCGACCCTGAGGATTCGCCGAATTTGCTGGCAGAATGGTACGATGCTGGATATCACCAAGGTGCAACAGTAAAAAAAGTCTACGAGGCGTTTGGTGTGACGCCTGAAACGTCCAAGGGTGGTCTGTTCCAGATTCTCAAAAGCTTGGGGGTAGAAGCTTCTGAAATTCGCAGTGACCAAAGGAACGCTTGCGTAGAGGGATATGGTCATGCGCTGGCAAGCAAGCCTAGCGCAATGGAGATTTCACCAAAACAAAAGGCGTCTGTGCTTCCGCGTGCACTCAGGGGATACCATCTGTTCAAAGGTGAGCTTGTTGAAGATGACGCTGGAGACTTTGCTGGGCGCGCAAGGGCAGCCACGGTGATCATTTTCAGCTTGTCGAACGATTCAGTTGGACAGGGGTCGGGCTTTTTCATTGCGCCTGGAATTCTACTGACTAACCGTCACGTTGTCGAAGATGGAGAGAGGTTGCGAGTGCGAATGCCTGATCGGTCATTTGTTGCCGCGGAACTTATCAGGGCATCTACAACTGCTGATGTTGCGCTTCTGAGAATTGAGTTGACCAACCATCCCATTCTAAAGCTGTCTAGCTCACAGGAGGTCAAAGTCGGTTCGAACATCTGTGCGGTAGGCTTTCCCGAGTCTTTCTTGCTTCTTGAAAGTAGTGGCGAGTTTGATAAGATGGAAGCTCTTAAAAGGCTGGACTCTACAAGCACCTACGGACGAATTGGGGGAAGAATGACGTTTGACTCCACAAAATGCTTCCATGTGGATCTAAACATTAATCATGGCAACAGTGGTGGTCCGGTCGTCAATACAAGTGGAGATGTTGTGGGCATTAGTACCTACGGTTTAGGGGACAGAAGGGGAGTGCAAGGACTTAACTATGCGATAGAGAGCGACATAGCGCGACAGTTTGTTCGTAGCGTTTTGCCGGACCTTCGTATCGATTGAGGTCGTTCGATTCTGGATGACAACAAGAGCTTCACTTTTAGAATCATGAGATGCTCTCCACCATCACCGGACTCAAAGACGATCTGGCCAAGCTCGCCGGCGTACTCAATCAATTCAAAAGCGAAACCGTACAGGTGAAGCTTCTGGAGCAATTCTTCGCAATAGGCCCGACACCAGGCTCTGAACTCGTCAATCCCGTTGCGACGACAAAGCCCCGTAGGGGAAGGCCACCAAAGGCTCAGGTAGGAAGTGTCCAATCACCCTCGACGCCATTTAGGAAAAAGGGCAAGCGTTCAGCGATAGGTGCAACGGGTGCCTTGAATGCACTTCTCGGCCAGGGGTACTTCAAAAGCCGGCGGACCATTGCTGACATCACCGCCGCCTGCGAATCCAAGGCGGGAGTCACCATCAAGGTAACAAACCTTTCGGGTCCTCTGGCTAGGTTTGTAGAGGAGCGAAGACTGCAGCGCGCCAAGAACAAGGACGATAAGTTCGAGTATTGGGCGAAGTGAGCAGGAATCCGCAATGGCTGTCGATTCTTCACCTAATACCGTTTTCAGCCTAGGCTACTGGGGCTGGGGTAATCATACGGAAAAGCTTGTTGAGTTGATTGATGGTTCAGAGGCATCACTACGATTCGGGAAGCCTGTCTACGTGGACATCCGGTTGCGCAAGGCGGTTCGAGCGAAGGGCTTTCAAGGAGCGAGATTTGCTCAGACGGTTGGGGGAGGCCGATACCATCACATTCCTGGCTTGGGTAATTTGAGTGTCCGAACTGGTGCCAACTCAATCCGGATTAAGCAACCGGGAGATGTGAAGTCGCTGATGCAAATCGTGCTGGCTGCGAGAAAGGAGAGAAGAAGGGTGGTGCTCTTCTGCGCATGTGAAGAACCGTGTTGGTGCCATCGACGGATAATCTCGCGACTGTTAGTGGGCCATGCAATTCAGGAAAGAGTGCACCTGACGTGTGTTGAGTGGCCTGGTGGAAGTCCTGAGTTCCATGAGTTGGAAGTTTCCAAAGTTACTTTCGACACTGTGTGGCGAGGTCAGGGGACAATTGCTTTGAGTCGGAAACTCAATCACCTTCGGGTATTGCCATGGTACAGTGTGCTTAGGATTAAGCACGGAGAGCGCATCAAGGACATTTTCACGGGGCGCGCAATCTACAGAAAGGGCTGGCGCCTTCCATATTTCCAGGATGTGGAAGACGCCCCGCGGAGAGTTCAGCGAATTGAAGCAAGGCTTCTGCAGCACGATTGGGGGTATGCACCGCAATCAACTTACTGAAAGGAGTTGAGCCATGGACGCACCAGATCTCTACCTGCCAATACCACCGCATCAGGTTCTCTTCACCTACAGCGAATGCTATGCGCAGGCGGAACGTAATATGAGAATTCACCGCTTTGGTCGGCTTCATTCACCAGAGCAGAGTTTGGTGATGTTCTTCTGCCGATTACCCTCAGATGAAGCAGAACCACATTGGGAGCAAAGGGACGTGCCTCCCGAAGGGAGGATCTGATTCTAAAAGCACTCAAGGAGATCCGCGTCCCGGTTGTGCTCGAGAGTACCTGGAAGCAAAGGGTATAACGAGCATCGTGGCCGGCATCACAGGGAATGCCAAGCGAGCCGCCATGGGGTTTGTCTGGGTGCGTTCTGATGGTGCTTTGGCGATTTTGAGGCCAGGCTAATTAATCCTGCGCGTAGAGACGGCCGATGCTGCAAAGCTTGAATCTGACCTTGAACCCGGGGAGGGGAGAGTTCCGAAGTTCTGAATCTATTTCTCCCCTTGGCACTCCGAAAAACTCCGGGAGGTTTCGCGCCTACCGCTCGTATTCAGTCGGGAGGAACATTGGCCGCGTTCTATTTTCAATTAGGAACGTGAAGTGCGAATAACAACATTTTAAATTTTTTCGGTGACCCAATTAACTGTGCACTGTTTTCGCGTTCCTGAGGCTTGTCACCTGATCAAGCTGAGGGAGTTACGAGGTGAATATTGAAGGTTCTTCACCCCTTGAAAATTTTGGTGGTTGAGTGGGGATGTGCTCTTGGCAGTGGTGCTGACAGTCGTACGCATGTGTGTCTGAGCCAAGCTCATAGGATGTCACGGCTGGCGAAAACGACTTAGCAGAACCCCGTTCGGACGTCTCGGACAGGATTCTGCCAGTCGGTTGGAAGAATTAGCCAGTTTGAGGAACAGAATTTTCCCGGCTGCCTTGCTCAGGGGCGGATTCTCCAATGGTGCCAATCTTCAAAAGGACGCCACTGTCGGGTATGACCAGGCGTTTGATAGGGAACTTGCAACTTGGTTTCCCACCCTTCTGCCCCAGCAATTGGAGAATACTTTGATTGTGAGCTTTGTCTCCAGAGAACGCCGCACATGCAAACCTACCGTCGGGGAAAACCACGAGATTGTTTCCCTTTCTGTCGGCATCGTTTGCTGCGCAGGCGGGGCATCTCGCTACGATGCGCCCGTCTTCCTTCTTCTCCACGTTGGTGAGCTTTGTCAGATTAATCTTCATTGCACACCTCCGTCTTGAGTCTGATTCCTTTGTAGCCCCTTTGAGTGCCCGATCCTACTGGTATGTCATGCCTTAACGCAGCCTGATGTATTTCCATCATGTACCTCGGTAGCTGAGCATTTACGTCTTTCGGGTTCATTGGTTGCATGCCCTGCTGTTCGCAATAGGTATAGTACCCTTGTTGAAGATATTTTACCGTCAGGGTGCATGACGGATTTTTGACTATTCCATCGCGCACAAATGCTTTCACGCTGTCTGACTGTTGAAGCAGCAAGTCTACGCGAGCCAGCTGGGTTTGCGTAAGGATGTAGTCCCCATGGTCTCTCAGCTCCCGTTGCAGCTTAATGGCGCCTTCGACCATCCAACGAAGTATTCCGGGACCTTCCTCTTTAAGAAGCTTTTCGGCGTAGCCCACAATCTTTCTTTCGACAGGTGGACGGTCATATTTGACTGCCAACAGGCGTCTGAACCAAGCACCCACATCACCTTCGAGACGCACATTCAAATCAGCATTGCATGTGATTCCCACGTTGAAGTTCCCACGTATTTGAACTCGGTTGTTAAACCCCTTCTTTTCGGCTTCCAATAGATCGCCACCAATCAAGGCTTTGACCACACTTGCGCTTTTGAGACTCATAAAATCGGCAGCTACATCCTTACCTGACAAGAGTGTCTTCCCATTGAAGGCGTAGAGCTCGAACGGTTTGCTCAATTGTTCAGTGCGTAGTTGTGCCACATTGTTCGTTCCGATGACACTTTCCAAGATAGTCATCAGGGTAGACTTCCCTCCGCCAGGAGTTCCCAGCAGCAGGAGCATCCGTTGAGCGTCGTTCCTACCCATCAAGACTGCGCCCGCCCATCGCTGTATCAGACTGATGTCTTCTTCATTCAATGCTGGCCCCAGGAGTTCGTTCAAGAACTGGGGGCATTGAGCTTCGGGGGCATACTCATAGGGACAAACGTTGCGGGAATAGAAATCAGGGTGAAATCCTCGCAGTTCGACATCATCACCCTCAAAACAAATCATGCCGTTCTTCACGTGGATGGCAGGAGGGCGATTGTGAAACACGCCCGGTTTCTCGGCCATGAAGCGAAGCTGATTAGTTAGGGAAGACGCCGTGTGGTCGTTGCAACGGTAATGTAGACTGGGAAGGCCGGAGTCTTTTGCTACTTCGCCGATTCTTTCCAGGAACTTTCGCTTGATGGTTTCGACCGTTGCAATATTCCAAATGCCTGAATCGGGATGGTACAGGAAAAACTCCCCAAGTGAGGAGTCGAATACCACTCGGTTCTCTAGCATAAAAGCTTCAACGAAGAACTTCTGATTGAGCGTTACTGTTCCTCTCTCGGAGATGGAGAACGGTTCACCTGCGTCTTCGGTCAGGAGGTCGAAATCTGATTTGACCCATGGGAGCTTCAGGTGGGACGGCCAATGAATGTCCTCGAATGAAATCTCAATCGGGGGTGCTCTATGAACGAAGCTATACTGGTTTCCTGAAGGATGGGTACCTTGGATGACCGATTGATTGCCGGTTGATCTCCACTCGCCCCAGGCATTTCCGGCCTCTGTGACGAATTTGATAGGCGCAGGGTAGGGGGAGGTCATCCGAACCCACAACTGCTCTCCACGAGCGCCCTTTGAGCGAAGCGTGGTGCGTAGGCGGGGATTGAGAGCGAGGAAGGGCTCTACCTCATCGTCGGAGTCAATGTCGATGGTGCACAGCCCTCCAGATGGGTCACCCAGAAGGACCCCGGTGTTCCCCGATTCACTGAGGTCGCGGAGGTAACAGGGGTTCTCCATCTCAGAGACATCAGTCTTCTGCCAGCCGCAGATTACCGGGTATTTTGTGCCGGCGGAGATTGGCAGGAGAATGACGTCGGGTCCTAGGAGTTCCCTGAGGCTCTCTATACGGGCGGCCTGCGTTGTGTTTTCGTTTGCGGAGAGCTTCGGTGAGCTCTGGTCTGTCTCTTGTTTTTTTGTGTTTTCCATAATGAAATACTGACTGTCCGGTCGATTCCGTCGTAACCGGTGTGATGTGCCCGTTGAGCAAGCGTTTCTTGCATCCGCTCACGGAAGGCGAATTGATGTGGGTTAAACTCGGAGGCCATATGCATTGGCGAGGTCCACGATGAACGCCCTGAGCACCTCCGGTGCGATCAGGCGGAGACCATTGGAGCTTCTTTCGTAGGGAATCAGCTTCGGGTCTGTGATGGCGCGTGCTGCGGTATGTCGGTCTATCCCGAGTATCGTCGCAGCGGTAGGCAACGTGAGGTACCTTGCACTGCTGTGGCTCGTCCTTTGTTTGGACTGAAACTCCTGGAAGCGGATGAAGCTTGCGGTGGGATTGATTCTGCGGAACAAGGGGGCGTATGAACTTGCCTTGATAGCGGAAACTGAGTTTTTGATGCGTGTTGTTTTTTTCATAAGATGGTCTTCTAACGCGCCTGAAAACAGCGGGTGTGCATGGCCACGAAGAGCGCGGAGTTGTACTCCGTTCTTTTAGGGCTTTGCCCAGCGGGGCTGTTTTTAGCTCCTTGCTGGGGTCCGTGCGGTGACTACCTAGTCAGGGTCGCGTTCAGAACTGGCGGGAAAATAACACGGCAATGCGAAAAGTCAACATGTCTTATGCATCTCTCTTAAAGATACCTATCTCCAGTGCACCTTATCGATAGCGCCGGTGTGCCTGACTATGGGGGTGAAATAGCCCCGGTGCTCGTGCAAACTCCCAACCGACTTGAGAAAAGTGGTCCGAGACGTCCGAGGGGAGGTTGTACCATGTCGAGGCGGATTCTAATGAAGAGATAGCCCCGTCCCAGCTGGTGGCCGGAACGAGGCTCATTATTGCTTAGATATCAATCTCCACGCCCAGGCTCTTAAGGGTTCGGAAGAAGTAGTCGCCGAACTCTTTCCATTCCTGAATTCGCTCCGCCGGAAAAGTATCGAGGGAGCGAAGGCCATCAGTGATGTTGTCGAGAAGGTCGATGGCCTGATCAAGGTCCTTCGCGTCCCATTTCCTGCGTGCCAGCTCCTCCGGTTCACCATCCTCTTCGACAAGAGGCGGTGCAGGGATGACCTCATCCTCAGTGCCCCTGTCTTCCTCGACCGCCTCCGACTGAGAGGAACTCGCGATATAGGGGGCTGGGGCTGGCTTTGGCGCGTCAAATACCGCTTTCAGCGCACTTCCGAGTTCCGCTAGGTTTAGCCCCTTCCCGGTCGTGATCTGCTTTCTAGCGGTGCCTTGCATCCGAAAATGAGGGAGCTCCGGTTCCCCCTGCTCGTCTTCGACCTCGCCGGAGACATCAGTTTGGGCGGGACCTTCAGCTTCATCTTCCACATCGCTAACCTGCGTGCGAGCGCGCAAGGGTTGCAGCCCCTTTGTCTTCAAGACCTCTCCAGCGGCGTGGATCGACTCCTCATTAAGAATGCGGAGCAATTCATCAGCCTCGTCGATTGCGCCGTCGCGCCGGAGCTCATCTGCTTTGTCCAGCACCTTCAATCCCATGGCCGCAGTGACGCCTGACAGGTCCACCTTCTTTGCGGCGATGTCGCGAGCTTTGCCTTTTTCAGCGGGTGCAAACTTCTTCACACCCTCCGGTCCGTTGGTGGATTGGCGGAGCTTGGCCTTCTCTGATTCGATGCGACGGTATTCTCGATACTCCCGAAGCTTTTGCTCGGTGGTTTTCGTCCTGTACTGATTTCCATCAAGGATTCTCTCATGAGCTTCATTCTCGGTGAGCGTCCTTGCGATGACGATGACAGGCACCGATTCCAGGCCGCATGCGACGGCTGCAGCATGCCTTCTGTGGCCGCTGATGATGGTGTTCTTGCTATCAATGATGATGGGGGTCCGGATTCCGTGCTCGCGTACGGATTCTTCAAGGCCCTGGTCGGCGTCTGTCTTCCCGTAAAGCTGCGCATTGAAAGGATGGGGAATGAGGGCAGCGGGGGAGATGTTCTTGTACTCGGAGCCGGAGACTGCTTCGTCGATGTTTGATGATGAAAATTTCATGGTAGTAAAATTCTGTTTTTGCGATTGGATATAGGAACCGCCCCAGGGCATCGGGGCCAGCATTGCCGTCTCGAGTACGGCCGTCGCAAGAATTTCACCCTGACTCCGCCAGCGACCGTGTTTCGGATCGCGCTGGCTGGAGCTTGGCGCCTTCATCATCAAGGCTGCCACGGGTAAGAGAACGCAACTTCCAAGTGGAACTAGAGGTCACTAGGAAGTGAGTCGAGTATGCGCTATATGGTTATGTTATGCAACGGAAAAGTGTGTTTTATCTAACGAAAGATAGCAGCTAGATATCGACGGATATCGCCAAACATATTACGGTGCCTCTGTCGCATCGCGCTTGACGGCAATCCCGCGAAAACCGCGGACTGACTTTCCATCCCGCTTGATGTCATGGCTCCGATGCAGGCCATGATGGGTTAACATGAGCTCTCCTAAGGCGTTTTGAAGCTTGCGCTCGGACAGGGGCTTCCACCCGTGTTCGCGACACATCTCCGCATACGCGTGATAGATCTCCTCGACGCTCATGTCGTTCGTCCCTGGTGCCAGAGCATCGCGGACAAACACCACTTCGCTTTGTGATGCATTGACGAAGTCCTGCCTGCGCGTCTTTTGCTCCTCGGTGAGGCTGAAGAATCCGGTGCGTAGAATTTCTTCCCTAGCCGCGAGGTAGCCCTCAACCAGCCAGCACAGAATTCCGTCTCCCTCTTCTTCCAGCAGCACCTTATCGAAGTTCGCGATGCGTTCGGAGGGGCTCTTGCTGAACTCGATGGGGATCATTCGTCTAAGCCACGCCTCGGCATCCCCTGCAATCTTGAGCAAGGGGAGTTCGTTGGCGGTGACGATGACGTTGAACTTGCCTTCGAGATGGTGCTTGCCTCCGAATTTCTGTTCCGTCTCAATGCGATCTGCCCCGGTGAGCCACTTTAGCGACGAGCCCCCATTCTGAAGGAAGTCAGGTGTGACGTCCTTCGCGACCAGCAGATCTTTGCCCTGGTACGAGTGCGTCTCGAATCGGGTAGAGAGCTGTTCCGTGCGCAGGTGAGCCATCCGGTGCGTGCCAATAATGGCCTCGAATACGGAGATAGCCGTACTTTTGCCAGTGCCGCCCTTCCCAGTGAGCACGAGAATGCCCTGCGCCGGATTCCCCGCCACGAGCATGCTTCCCAGAACACGTTGAAGCAAAGGAAGGTCATCCTCATGCTTCAGCGCCGGTTTAAGCAGGTCTTCCACCCAACGCGGACATTGCAGCATCGGTTTCAAGTTCACAGGCATCTGCGCCGTAAACCGGTCTTCTGGCTGAGGCGCCCGGAGCTTGGGCTTGGAGCCTGAGAGATCCAGGACCCCATTTTTCACGAGCAGCAATCGAGGTTCGTGGTCGAAGTTATCGCCGAAGGAGCTGTAGCCCTTCAGGGTTTCGATGACCTTGCTGCTCATCTGGGGGGTCACCTTGTGATTGAGCTTCGAGAGGGGGATATCCCGCTCCCGTGCAAGCGTTTTCACAAGTTGATTAACCTCTCGAACGGCCTGATGGAAGTTCTTAGGCTTCCAGACGCCGGTGTCCTCACTGTACTGGCGGAGTTGCTGGGAGTTGTCGTCCCAACACACCCCAGCATGCTGTGCGTACCTCTGAGCCAAGGCTGTCCAGTTGAGGAGCACCGTTTTCTCGGTGTCCTCAAAGTATTCGCCTTCCCTCTGCTCAATGGCATCGAGAGGCGTGTTGACCTGCTCGTTCTCGGGTGGAAGTGAGGAATTACCGTCACGACCGTCCGCCGAAGGCATGATTTCGTACTGGATGAGTTCGCTCATACTGCCACCTCCTCGCCGTTGAGGCTGTTGAGGTAGTTCAGAAGCGAGCCCACGTGGATCAGACGCACACCGCGAACGGCGTGCTTCTTCTTAAGCACGATGCTCTTTACCGGCGGCTTGTACCCATTGGCGGCACAAGGCAGAATGAGCTCGTTGAGTGCTGAGCGCGAGAGCCCTGTAAGAGGGCATTGCGCAGGTGATTTCGGGAGGCGGATGAAAGCCGGAAGGAGGTTGATTGCGGGACTATCTTCAGGCTCCGTGACCTCTGATTTTCGGGGACTTGATATTTTTGGTGGATGGAATTGGGTTAACATGACAACCCAGCCTTCCACAGTGAAAGTCGTCTCGCGAGACGGCTAAAAAAGGCTTTTATGCGCTCCCAGTAAATCGGCGCGTGATCTCATCCAGAACGTGCTCCGCCTTCAGTTTTGCGAGCCGACGCTGTTCCATTCGGGACTGCATCGCCAAGAATGCCTTCGCTTTCGCCTTCTCGATGGCAGACCTCTCCGCATTGTCTATAATCTGTACGACACTCCGACCCGGCCCAGGAACAAAGCCGTGTGTGATGAGCTGTTCTGCCTGCCTCCGAGCTCGGTTCCAGGAAGATTCACTGGCATACCTCGGCGCATGCTCACCGCAATGTTCGTCCCCTACGGCGTTTAACGCGTCTTCCCAGTTGCCATAGTGACGCAACAATCGAAATGCACCCAGCAACTTTAGGAGCTCAAACGCATCCGTGCGTCCTCTGGTCTCCTTCACTGGGAAGAATGAAGGGCGGTGCCTCTCGAGCCACTTCTCAAAGCTTGCCTTCAGAGCTTCGTCACTTGCAGCCCAGTCCACTTCTATCGCGTGAACTGATGTCAATTCTTGAAATCCGGTGTCCTGTGGGAACTCTCGATACTCACCATCTTCATCGAAGAGGCGAGGGGGTGCAATCGTCAGCAATGGCCCTTCCAATGGGGCCACAGCTTTCATTGCCTTCGTCCTGATTTTGGCCGGGACTTTAAGCCATGGAATCTGAGGGAATTGTGAGAGTGTTGAGTAAAATGCACTCCATCGCTTCTGCCAGTAGTAGTCTGCTGCGCAGGGATCTGAACAAGTGAGTGCCCATTCACTCTCCCGGCCATGTTTGACCTGTTCAATTGCCTTTTTCGATTCCCGAGCGAGCTCATATTCCAAGCAGTACTGCTTTTCATCACCGGGGCATTCGCTGAAGTCCCAATCTTCCTTGGAAAGCTTGGAGGGTGCTCGTTTCGCGGATCCATTCATGCATCTGTGGCTTCTCTGATCGTTACGTCGGATAGCCTTGAATGGCGCTGAACCACGCTGAATTGTTTCGATTGTGAGTGACGGCTCGCTTTTTGAGCTCGGCTCCGCTTCGTCCGGCAGTCTCCGTGCTACCGAAGGTGTTCAAAGGAAACGTCCGAACCGTCCGGGGATAGCCCCTTTCGGAAAGAGACATCCTGCGATGAAGCACAGGGGCTGGGAAGAATTTTACACTACCAGAGTTCCTATGGCCCTTTCTGGGGTGCCGTAAAATCAGGCAAAGCCTCAGTCGCATTCTTCAGAGCTTCCTGGCCGACGTGGGTGTAGTGCTGGCTCATCTGTTCGCTGTCATGACCAATGAGCTCCATGACGACAGCCTGAGGGATGCCGGCTTCTTTGAGTAGGGTGACAGCTGTGGACGCATAGCCGTTGCGTCGAAAAAATAACTCCGTCCAAACATCTCCAAACGTAGTGAAATCTCCTCGAACCTGTTACCCGAGGTCTTACCTACAGACCTTTTCAGCTATCTGGTGCCGACATAAACACCTCAAAATGAAAGAGGTGGCTCGAGCCGGAATCGAACCAGCGACACGAGGATTTTCAATCCTCTGCTCTACCAACTGAGCTATCGAGCCTTTTCGGTTGGGGCGGGCAGTATGTCGTGTCGCGGGCTGCGTGCAAGGGGAAAGTGCTTTTTCTCAGCCTTGCTAAGCGAATTCCGTTTTTCTAAGGTGGCGGTATGAAGTGGCTCATTCCCGGTGTGCTGGCATGGATGTGGGTGGTGACACTGAGTCCCCTGTGCGCCGTGGAGGTGGTGGAGGGGCCGGTGGTCACTGCGACCGATACCTCGGCCAGCATCACATGGAAGACGGATGTGGTCTGCGGCACCCGGGCTTCGGTGGGACTGAGCCTGGAGAGCCTGATCCAGAAAGCAGAGGGACCCGTGGGGCTGGAGCACGAGGTGACTTTTTCCAACCTCAAGCCAGGCACCACCTATCACTACAGCATCGCCACCGCGAAAGTGAGGCTGAAGACTGGTACCTTCTCCACCAAGGAACCCGGCGTGGCCCGACCGCCACCCGCTGGAGGCAAGTCTCAGGCCACGACTGAAGCCGCCAAGCCAAAGGTAGAGACCAAAGCCAAGCCCATGGCTCCGCCTGCCCGGAAGACTTGGGGAAACCACCGTACCTTGCAGGATCACTATGACCGCCACGGGCCTGATTTCGGCTCCGCTTCACCCGAGGATTACGCCCGTCAGGCATGGGAATTCCTGCAACGTGCGATGGATGAAGGGCTCCCTGCCAAGCTAGACGATGCTGATGGCACCATCCGGGTCTGGGACCCAAAGAGCAAGGCCTTCGCTGCGTACAATCGGGATGGCACCACGAAGACCTACTTCAAGCCGGGCAGCCCGGATTATTTCACCCGTCAGCCGGGGCGGAAAATCACCCTGAAGCGCCCTGTTAGCTCGCCCCGCTAGCCACTTTCACCAACTCATCTACTTCCACGATCATGCACGTCTGCCCTGTGTGCGGTTATCCCAACCTCGCTGAACCTCCGAGATCCCCTTCGGGTGGTGGCTCCTATGAAATCTGCCCCTCCTGCGGCTTCCAGTTTGGAGTGGATGATGACGACCGGGGGAAGACCTATGAAGAGGCTCGAAAGGCCTGGAAGGAGGCAGGCTCCCCCTGGTCCAGCAAGGGCATCCCTGCTCCCAAGGGATGGAATACCAAAGAGCAGCCCGCGACCTCGAACCCTGCTCCTCGGAAAGTTGCCCAAAAGCACCGGTCGCAACCAGTCAGGAAAGCCGCGGAAAAGGCCGTGAAGAGCCCTGCGAAAAAGGTGGGCAAGAAGGTGGCAAAGAAAGGCACTTCCTCCCGACGCAAAAAGCCCGTGCAAACTGCCAAGAAGAAGCCCCGCAACCGTCGCTGAGCCGCCGGGTTTTTCTTCCGTCATGGATTGGACTTCGCTCCATTGATTTCCCTTGCAGCTTTTGCTGCCACATGTCCCTATTCCCGATCCGCAGCTCTGCTTTCTCCCTTGCTCCCATCTCCCATGGCGACCCTGCTATTTGTTATTGATGACGACCAGGAAATTGTCGTCCCTCTTGCCGGCAACATCACACTTGGCAGCGCGGATGGGAACGACGTGGTCGTGGAGGATGCGAGTGTTTCTCCGAGTCATGCGGAGATCGTTTCCACGGCCAGCGGCGGGTTTCATCTGCGCGACCTCGGTTCGGTATCCGGCACGTTCGTCAATGGGGCGCGGGTGCGTTCGCGTGATCTGAAGGATGGGGATCAACTCACCTTCGGGGCGCTTCGTGGACGTTTCCTGGCTGGCGAGAAGCAGACCATCAGTGAACCGGTGCTGGCGCGGAACAGGACCTCCACCATCACGAGTCAGGTCCCTGAGCCCCCCAAGTCGAAAAAGGAGACAACAAGCATCAAGCTTGCGACCTCCGAGGTGAAGGTGCTCCCGGAGCCCGATGGGCAGAAGGCCGTGGAGCAGAAGACTGCCGAACTGGCGGAACTCACAAGGAAGATCGAGGAGCAAAAGGCGAAGCTGGACGAGCAGACCGAGCAGGCTGACAAACAGCAAGCGAAGTTGGACGAGCAGACTGCGCACGCTGAGAAACAGAAGGCGAAGCTGGATGAGCAGATCGCAGAGGTGGAGAAGCAGCAGGCAAAGCTCGACGACCAGACTGCGCAGCTCGAGGAGCGGAAAGCGAAGCTCGAAGAAATCACGAGCCAGATTGAAGCGAAGGACAAAGAACTGGCTGAGGCCAATACGCGCATTGAAGAGCGGCAGTCTGTCCTGACGGAGTCCGTGCGGCAGGCGGATCTGCGCAAGGCGGACCTGGAGAAAGCCAACACCCAACTGGACGAGAAGAAGAAGGAAATCTCCGAAGTCGGTCGCCAGCTCGAAGAGCGAAAGGAAGCGCTGAAGAAGGTTTCGGACGAACTTGGCTCTTCGAAGGATGAAGTGGCCAAGACTGGTAAGGAGCTGGTCTGCCTCAAGGACGAACACGAAAAGGTGCGTAAGGAAGGCGAGAAGCTCGCTGCGACACTCATGGGTGAAATGCAGGCCCAGCGGAAGGCGCATCAGGAGACTGAAGCCGCTCTTGAGGTCGTAAAGAAAAAATTCAGCGAGGCCGAGGCGGGATTGAAGGAAAAAGCCAGGCTCTTCAAAGAATCGGAGGGCAGGCTGGAATCATCGAAGAAGGACGTCGAAACTGTTTCCTCCGAGATCAACAAGCTGAAGTCGCAGGAGAAGAGCCTGCGCGATTCACTCACCGAGGTCGAAAGCAAGAAAAAGGAAGCTCAGAGTACACTGGAGTCTGTCCGCAAGGAGCAAACTGCAGCGAAGAAGGAGCAGGAAACCTTGCGCGAAGCCGTCGCGAAGAGTGTCGAGGAAAAGAAGTCGATGGCTGCGGAGATCGCCACTCTGCGTACCGACAAGAAGGACGCTGAGGACGCCCTGCGTCATGCGGAGGGCGAGCTGCGGACCATGCAGAACGGCCTCTCGAAGCTGGCCCAGGCGCGGCAGGATCTGGAGAAGCAGACAGGCCGCCTGACTCAGGAGTCCTCTGAACTGCGACTGACCGTGCAGGGGCTGGAATCAACGCATGAATCCACCCTCAAGCTGCTGCGTGAAGGCGAAACCGGCTTGAAGGATGTGCTCAAGTCTGTGGAGCAGGCGCAGACGGAGAAGCACGCGCTGATGGCGGACATTGAGAAGCTGATTGCGCAGAAAGGGGAGATCGAAACCCAGACCATGCAGCTCGGCACCGCTGCGGAAGATCGAAAACGCCAGCTCGAGCAACTCCAGAAGGAGCATGACGGTGCGGCGAAGCGCACCGAGGAGGCGAAGGCACGTGCCTCGGAGCAGGAGACCCGGGTGGAGAAGCTGCTGGGCAACGTCTCTGATCATGAGAAGAAGCTCTCCGAATTGGTGGCGGCTGCCACCGAGCATCGCCGAGTGGCAGACTCGCTGGCCGAGCTTTGCCGTGCGGAGCAGGAGCGAGTCACCCAGGCAGAGGCCGCCGCTGTCGCCGGTGAGTTGAAGGCCACTGAAATCAAGGCTGCGATCACGACCAAGGAGGATGATCTGGCCAGTCTCTCCAAGAAGGTGCAGCAACTGGGCGTGGAGAAGTCCGCCGCAGAAAAGAAGCAAAGCGAACTCGCGCAGAAGAATAAAGAACTGGAATCCAAGCTTGCGGAAGCTGCGACTCTCGAAAGTCGCATGGAGAAGCTTCGCGACGACCTCAAGTTGGTGGAACTTGGCAAGAAGCGCGTGGAAGGTGAGACCGCCACGCTGCAAAAATCCCTTGGTGAAACCAAGGCATCCCTGGAAGAAGTCACCAACGAGGTGGCAGAGGAAAAGTACCGCCTCGCCGGATTGCAACGCGAGGTGCGGACTCTTCAAGACTCCAGGGCCGAGCTGCAAGAAGTCGAAGCGAGGTTGAAAGTTTCTGCCGCGAAGGTGCAGGAGTTGCTGGACCAGGAGGCCAGACTCAAGGACGTGGCCAACACCTTGCGCTCGCACGAGGAGTCCAAAGGACAACTGGAACGTGCACTGGAGACCATTCGCAAACAAACAGGCGAGGCCAATGAGCGCCTGAAGAAGGTGGCTGGTGAAGAGCAGGGTGCAGCGTCTCGTTTGAAGACGCTGCAGGAGCAGGAATCGGCCCTGGCATCACGGGCCAAGGCACTTGAGACTGAGGTGGCGCGTCTGCTACCCTTGCAGGCGGAAGTGAAGAAGCTCCAGGATCTCGCCGCCCGCATGCAGTCCATGCAGTCCGAAACGAAGAATGCGGAAGTACAGCACCAGCAGGCTCGCAAGGGTGCAGACGATGCCCGTGCGATGCTCGGCAAGCTCTCGGCCGAAGAGAAGGCGGCGCAGGCGAAAGTGCAGGAACTGCAAGGCCGCTACAAGGCCACGGCTCTTTCCCTGGAAGAAACAGCTTCCACGCTGAAGCTCAAGGGGGCTGAACTGCAGAGCACCGAAAGCAAGGTGGTGGCCCTGCGGCGGGAACTCACCGATCTGGAAGCTCTCATCACGACGAAGAACACCGAAGTCAAGCGGCTGCAACACGTGACCACGGAGATGGAGATAGCGCAGAAGAGGCTCATTGAGCAGGACGCCCGTCTCGCCGAGGTGAAGCAAAACGCAGAACCCGCGAAGGAAGGCATCATGGCAAGACCCAATCTGCGCACCGTGGTGGTGCCAAGGAAGAGGGAGTAGCTGCCGGAGAGTTAGTTCATGACAGGAGAGGTCTAATGCCTTCGTTACAGCGGGACATGACTTCTCGCTGGCTTTCTCTCTCCCTCGCTCTCTTTTCATGGTTGATGCTGTCCACTGCGGGCGGCGCTGCACCCCTGGAAGGCAAGAGACCAAACATCATTTTCATCCTGACCGATGACCAGGGGTATGGAGATCTGTCGGTGCACGGGAATCCTGTGCTGAAGACGCCCAACCTGGACAGGATGCATGCGGAAAGTGTGCGCTTCACCAACTGGCACAACAGCCCCACGTGTGCGCCGACACGCTCAGCCTTGCTTACAGGACGTCATGAGTTCCGCAACGGCATCACGCACACCATCCTGGAGCGCGAGCGTCTGCGCCTCGATTCGGTGACTCTTGCGCAGGTGCTGCAGAAGGCTGGCTATGCCACGGGCATCTTCGGCAAGTGGCATCTCGGTGATGAGGAGGCGTATCGACCGGACAAGCGCGGCTTTGACGAAACCTTCATCCATGGTGCCGGGGGCATCGGCCAGAGCTATCCGGGAAGTTGTGGCGATGCTCCTGGGAACAGCTACTTTGATCCTGCCATTCTTCACAACGGGAAGTTTGAGAAGACCAAGGGCTACTGCACGGATGTCTTCTTCACACAGGCCACGAAATGGATCGAATCCACGAAGAGCCAGAAGGACAAGCCCTTCCTCTGCTGGCTGAGCACGAATGCACCGCATGGACCATACATTGCCAAACCGGAAGACAGGGCGCTGTATGAGGGCAAGACGCCCAATGAAGCCGTGGCCAATTTCTTCGGCATGCTGCACAACATCGATGAGAATGTGGGCAAGCTCCTGGCAAAGCTCGACGAATGGGGCATTGCGGAGAATACACTCGTCATCTTCATGAACGACAATGGCGGCACGGCAGGAGTGCAGGTATTCAATGCCGATATGCATGGTTCCAAGGGCTCACCGTGGATTGGCGGTGTGCGTGCCATCAGCTTCTGGCGATGGAAGGGGACGCTGAAGCCGGCCAATTGCAATGCTCTTGCTGCTCACATCGATTTCTTCCGCACCCTATCATCCATAGCCGGTGTAAAGCTGGATGAGGCGATGCTTCAGCAATCGGCCGAAGCGCGCAATCTGGTGCCGCTTCTGGAGGATTCGTCCGCGAAATGGGATGACCGTTTCCTCTTTGCACACGTCGGTCGCTGGCCCAAGGGAACGTCCCCTGATGCTGCGAAGTTGAGCAACGCCTCGGTGCGCAATACCCAATACACTCTGGTGAGCGAGGTCGCTCGCGGGCCCAAGGCTCCAAAGAACGCCGGACCCAGGTGGCAGCTCTTTGATGTGATTGCGGATCCAGCGCAGAAGACCGACATCGCCGCAACCCATCCGGACGTGGTAAAGAAATTGACGGATGCGTACGACGCATGGTGGTCATCACTCAAGGGTCAGTACGACCTCAATGAAAACGCTGTCGGCCCCAGGTTGAATCCGTTTGCCGAGTTGTATTGGAAGCAGTTTGGCGGTGGCCCCACCCCGGAAGACTACGAGCGCATGGATCCGGACAAGGCGAAGACTTTTGAGGCCAATCGACAACGGCAGGTAGGTGGCAAGAAGGGCGCCGATTGACGGAGTTTGCGCGGTGCACGGGATTTATTTGCGTGACGAGGTGATGCTCCAGCTATGCTGAGAGCGTTTCCTTCCCGCATCTCCGCTGCCCGCACCATGACCCTCTCGCGCCTCTTATCATTCCCCGTTGTGTTCTGTTTCCTCAGCGCCTCCCTTTGCGCAGAATCTCCGATCCATGTGGAGCCGATTCCCGGTGCTGCCGATCTCGACAAGGCCGTGTTCGCGTCGTCCGTGGGGGGCGCAGAAGTTGCCATCGCAGAAGAAACCGCAAAGGGCGGGCCTTCAGCCGTGATTTGGGTGAAGGGTGGCAAGCCCGAGTTCCGCGGGGTGCGCTACGGCGAGGGGAGGGATGCAGGCGCACGGCATCTACGTGTGGGTTTTGTGAAGTCGGTCGAACTGGGTTCCGTGCTGGTGCGTGGGGGTGGAGCTTTGAGCGTCTTGAAGCCGGGCGCTCCCTATCCAGGCAACCTTGCGGATGACTCGCAGTGGATCCCTGCGGAGCGCCTGCAAAACGGGGTGGCCACTCAAGATGAAGTCACCGAGGATGCCTATGGTCTATGGGTGCTGCCGAAGGGAACGACCACGCGTGCCTTGCGCTTCAGTCATGTGCCGGCACCTGGGGATCGGGAGATGAATGGCTGGCTCGGTGGGGTGTGGCTGCTGCCGGACCGCGTGGGCAATGTGGCACCGCAAGCCCTTGTGCAGTCTGTCGCGCGTGATGATGTGTCGACCAAGCTGGTGGATGAGTCGCACAACAAGCAGTGGCAGACCTGGGACAACGGAGAGGACGGTGCTGCGCTCGCGGTAAGTCAGGAGCATCCGGAGATCGTGACGCTTACGTGGCCCAAGCCAGTGAGACTGAGCGGTATTTGCCTGCTGTGGACCGGCTTTCAGAGCGTGGATGTGGATGCCTTCATTGGAGGAGAAGAGTCCGTGCGTGAGGCCCCGACATCGAGTTGGAAGCAGGTAACCCAAGGACGCGACATGGATGCGCTCTATCCCCTGCCACTGGGGCCGCATTGGCTGGGCTTTGAGAAGGAAGTGGAGACGCGGGCGCTACGTTTGCGCATCACCGGCGGTGCAAAGTCGAATCATCCGCACCTCACCAGCAAGGTGAAGGAAGGCAAGCGAGTGTGGCTTGGAGATGTGCTGGCGATCACGAAGCTGGGTGAGAAGGAACTCGCTTCCATCGTCTTGCCCAGAGCCGAGGAGGAACCGCCTCCCATTCCCGTGAAGTTTACTCTCCCCGAAGCCGGACTTGTCACACTCGTGATCGAGGACAAAGACAACCGGCGTGTGCGCAATCTCGTCAGTGAAACACTCTTTCCAGCCGGTGAGAATGTCGCATGGTGGGATGGCAGTGATGATCTGTTGCGGGATCCCCAGGCAGCGAGACATGGGGTGTATCACATTCCCACACGACCGGTGATACCCGGTGAATACAAGGTGCGCGGCCTGTGGCGGAAGCCGGTGTCCCTGCACTATGAATTCAGCATCTACAGCGCGGGCAGGCCGGCGTGGATGACGGCCGACAAGACGGGCTGCTGGATGACCACGCACACGCCACCCACGAGCATGGTGTTTGTCCCTGGTTCCCGTACAGCGGATGGCGTGCCGCTGATCTTCATGGGTGCCTACGTGGCCGAAGGAGGTCATGGGCTCCAGTGGGTGAAGGAAGATGGGACCAAGCTCGGCGGACAGGGCTGGGTAGGTGGCACATGGACCGGTGCACCGACACTCGCGGTTGATGCAGGCAGTCGTCCCATTGGTGATGACCTGTGCTATGTTGGTTCGATATGGGATGGCGAACTCCGCCTCACGGCGAAGACCCGCAAGCTTGAGGACCGTCCTATCTTCAAGACCGTCCTCGGAAAGGATCCCAATATCAAGAAACCCTCCGATGGTGTGAAGCCAACGGAACTCGAGGGCTATGATGGGGGAGGGAAGCAGTTTGTGCTCGCAGGCATTGCGGCACATGACGGCATTCTTGTCGGCTCACTCATTCGTCAGAATGAGCTCTTCTTCGTGGATGCGAAGAACGCGCAGATGCTTGGCCGTGTGCCAGTGGAGAATCCGCGGGGTGTGGCATTCGATTCCCAAGGGCGCCTGCTGGTGATCAGTGGTGCTAAACTCCTCCGTCATCCCGCCTTGGACGCGTTGCATCCCAACAAGCTGGGACATGCCGAAGTCATCATCGACAAGGGTTTGGATGATCCTCGTCATGTGCTCACAGACGATGCCGGCAATTTCTTTGTCTCCGATCGTGGACAGAGTCATCAAGTGAAAATCTTCTCTCCGCAGGGCAAGCTGCTACGCACGGTGGGCAAGGCGGGGGCGCCCAAGGTTGGGAAGTACGATCCGATCCACATCAACAACCCCAATGGCCTCGCACTCGATTCCCAGGGAAGACTGTGGATTGCGGAGGCGGATAACTTTCCCCGTCGTGTGTCCGTATGGGGCAAGGACGGGAAGCTCGATCGCGCCTTCTACGGGCCCACGGAATATGGTGGGGGCGGGGTGCTGGATTCCCGAGATGCGAATGTCTTTTTCTACAAGGGACTGGAGTTCAAACTCGACTGGGCCGTGGGCAAGGATGAACTCGTACGCGTGTTTCATCGGCCAGACGAGTTGATGGAGGCCCATGGCGGGCACTACTCGCCAGACACACCGTTGTATCCTGAGTCACGCAAGGGCGAGCGGTATTTCACGAGCTGCTACACCCACAATCCAACCGGCGGTGATCAAGTGGCCTTCCTCTGGAAGGATGATGGCGCCACGGCGCATCTTGTGGCAGCGCTTGGCAGTGCCCATGCGTGGCGTGCTCTTCGAGCCCCTGAGCTTTCAGGCATCTGGCCGCAAGGCACCAAGCTCGAAGAAGAGAATCCCCCGGCGGACAAGCAGGCCTGCTTTGCATGGACAGACAGGAGCGGAGACGCGCATCCGCAAGCAGATGAATTCACCGTGCTCAAGGGTTCCATGCGCGGCGTCACGGTGATGCCGGACCTTTCCTTTGTGGTCGCTCGCTACAGCGAGAATAGTGTTCGCTATTCACCTGCAGGATTCACTGGCAAAGGCGCACCTCTCTACAAGCTTGATGCGCCTGAGATCATAGGGCCTTCCGGGGGCCAGCCTCCTTCGAGTGGTGGGAACCAGGCGATGATGCATCCTTCCGGCTGGACTCTCTTGACGAACGCGCCTGCTCCCTTCTCTCCGTATGGTCTAGGCGGAATGTACAACGGCGAGCCGCGCTGGAGCTATCCGAGTGCATGGCCGGGCCTGCATGCCAGCCACGAGGCTGCGGTGCCGGATCGCCCGGGAATGGTGGTGGGGCACACGCGCCTGCTGGGTGGCTGGGTGCAACCACGCGGTGATGGCGGTCCCATGTTCTGCATCAATGGCAACATGGGGAACATGTACCTCTTCACTGCGGACGGGCTCTTTGTCTCCACCTTGTTTCATGACATCCGTCTGCGTCCGAACTGGGCTGCGCCCGTTGCCATCCGCAACATGGACGTGACGAATGTCTCCCTGCACGATGAGAACTTCTGGCCAAGCATCACGCAAACACCCGATGGCAGGGTATTCCTCATCGATGGCGCTCGCACGAGCCTCGTCCGTGTGGATGGATTGGACACTATCAAGCGTCTTCCAGAGCAGGCCATCACTGTCACTACAGCAGATTTGGAGAAGTCGCGCGACTGGCATGCACGTGTGGAGGCATCGCGCCAGAAGGCTCGCGGAAGTGGCATTCTGAAGGTCAAGCTACGTGACGATGCCCCCACGGTGGATGGGAATTTGAATGACTGGCCGGCCACCACCGACTGGGCATCCATCGACCGCCGTGGCATCAAGGCCAACTTCAACAGCGACTCCAAACCGTATGAAGTGAGCGCTGCTGTCACCGTGAGCCGGGGGCGTCTCTTTGCCGCATGGCGCACCACGGAGAAGGATCTGCTCAACAACAGTGCCGAGAGTCCCCAGTCGATCTTCAAAACAGGCGGATGTCTTGACCTTATGCTTGGCACGGATGCCACTGCAAAGCCAGACCGCCCTTCACCGGTGCCGGGGGACCTTCGCCTCCTGGTGACTCTGGTAAAGGACAAGCCGCTCGCCATGCTCTACCGTGCCAAGGTGCCGGGCACTACCCAGCCAGTGGCGTTCAGCAGTCCATGGCGTTCCATCTCCATCGATGTGGTCGAAGATATCACCTCGAAAGTGGAGTTCGCGAAAGATGGCTCCGGCAACTACGAGCTCGGAGTTCCCCTTGAGGTATTGGGTTGGAAGCCGAAGGCCGGGGACTCCTTCTCCGCTGACCTCGGAGTATTGCGTGGTGCCAACTTTCAGACCACCCAGCGTGTCTACTGGTCAAACAAGGCCACAGCCATCACGGCGGATGTGCCCAGTGAGGCCGAGCTGACACCGAAGCTGTGGGGGAAGTGGCGGATGGAGTAGATCAGCCCTGGCATGGATGATATTGCCATCCTGCCCATGGGTGTCCAAAGAGGACAGGTTCCCGATATTTGACGCTTACTAACGACATTTTGCCCGATGTGTTTCTTGCGCCTTCAGGGTGCTGGAATTGCGCATCTGAAGACGTTAAAATGTCCAGAATCGTCACTTTCTGATGAGCGCTCGTCACCTTCTTACCACCCTTGCCATCACTGCCACTGTGGCGAGTGGGGCAGTCCATGCTGCCTCCACGCCACCATCCGCGGTCCAGTTCAACCGTGATATCCGCCCTATTCTCGCGGAGGCGTGCTTCCATTGTCATGGGCCGGACCCCGGGACGCGCAAAGCGTCCCTGCGCCTGGATACGGAAGAGGGGTTCTTTGCCGCGCGTGATGGCGGTGACTCCACTGTGGTAAAGGGACAGCCGGAGAAAAGCTCTCTGTATCAGCGCATCGTCACTGAGGATGTGGATGATGTGATGCCACCCCCGGAGTCGCATAAAGATCTGAAGCCGGAGCAGAAGGAACTCATCAAGAGGTGGATTGAGCAGGGCGCGTCCTGGCAGCCCCATTGGTCCCTGGTGAAGCCGGAGCGTCCCGCACTGCCCACCGTACCGGGAGTGAATGCGGAGACGCAGAATCCGATTGATCGCTTCGTTCAGTCAAGGCTCGCGAGCGTGGGACTCACCCCTGCACCGGAAGCGGATAAATATACCCTCGCGCGCCGCGTGACATTGGACCTCACCGGCCTTCCGCCCTCGCCAGAAGAAGTGGAGGCCTATGTGAGCGATACTCGTCCTGACGCTTATGAAAAATTCGTGGAGCGTCTCCTGGACTCGAAGCGCTACGGAGAGCATCGCGCACGTTACTGGCTGGATGCTGCGCGCTATGCGGATACCCATGGCCTCCACTTTGATAATTATCGCGAGATGTGGCTCTACCGCGACTGGGTGGTGAATGCCTTCAACAAGAACCAGCCATTTGATGCTTTCACCGTTGAGCAGATTGCCGGTGACCTTCTGCCCAATCGTACGGATGAGCAATTGATCGCCACAGGGTTCCAGCGCTGCAACATCACCACCAACGAAGGTGGCACCATCGATGAGGAGAATCTCGCCCTCTATGCTGCCGACCGCGTGCAGACCCTCGGTTGGGTTTACATGGGCTACACGGTAAACTGCGCCCAGTGCCACGATCACAAGTTTGATCCCATTACCGCAAAAGACTACTACGCTCTCGCGGCGTTCTTCAGGAATACCACGCAGGGTGCGAAGGATGGCAATGTGAAGGATAGCGGACCCATCCTCGTGGTACCGTCAGAGAAGGACAAGGTGCGCTGGACGGCCCTGCCCAAGGAAATCGAAGTGGCGACCGCCGCCCGTACCGATCGTAAGAAAACGGCGCGCCCCGAGTTCAGCCAGTGGCTTGCCTCTGCGAAACCGGATACACTGGACAAGGATGTGCCGTCCGAAGGCATTGTGGCCCATGTGCCGCTGAACGAAGGCACCGGCAATGAAGTGCAGGCCATTTGCGGGCCGCCTCGTACCATCAAGGCGACGGGTGAGATTTCATGGGCTCCAGATGGCAAGCTCGGACCTGCTCCCATTCTGAAGTCGGGCAGTACCTTTGTGCTCGGTGAAGAAGGTGACTTTGAGCAGAAGCAGTCCTTCAGCTATGGCGCATGGATCAAGGCGGGGAGAAATGGCGTCTTCGGCGGGATCATTGCCCGCATGGATGAGAAGGCGCAATACCGTGGTTGGGATCTCTTCCAGGCAGATCGTGGCCTCGCCGTTCATATCGTGAGCGATTGGCCAGAGGACGCCCTCAAGGTCAGCACGCGCAATGCGGTGCTGAAGCCTGGCACCTGGCAGCATGTGTTTGTCACCTACAACGGCTCCGGTAAAGCGAATGGCATCAAGATCTACATCGATGGTGTGGATCAGAAGCTGAACACGGAGAATGCGTCACTGAAGCGCAGCAGCAGCATCCGCACACAGACACCGTTGCGCATCGGCCAGCGCAGTGATGTGCAGACATTTGAGGGCGGTTCCGTTCAGGACGCGCGTGTCTATGCTCGCGAACTCAAGCCGGCTGAAGTGAAACGCATCTCCGAAATGGGGCCGCTGCGCGCCATTCTGGCAGCCACCTCGGACAAGCGCACACCACAGCAGCACAACGCCCTGTACGATCACTACCTCGTCACGCGTGATGAGTCCTACAAGAAGCTCGATAAGGCTGTGGTCGACCTTGAGAAAGAGAAGACAGATATCAAGGCGCGCAGCCCCATCACCCACGTGCAGGAAGAGGTTATGAACGTCAAACCCATGACTCCCATCCTGATGCGTGGCGAGTATGATAAGAAGGGCGAAACCGTCGCCGCGGCCACTCCTGTGGCTCTTGGACCTGCGATGCCAAAGGATGCGCCGCAGAACCGGCTGGGACTCGCGCAGTGGCTGATCGACCCCAATCATCCGCTCACCACACGGGTGACGATGAACCGTTTCTGGCAAGAGCTCTTTGGCCAGGGATTGGTGAAAACCAGCGAAGACTTCGGCATCATGGGCAGCGCACCGAGCCATCCTGAACTCCTCGACTGGCTTTCCGTCGAGTTCCGCGAAAGCGGATGGGATGTGAAGCACATGTTCAAGCTGATGGTCACCTCCGCTGCCTACAAGCAGGCGGCTCTCGCCACTCCGGAGAAGCTGGAAAAGGACCGGGACAATGCCCTGCTCAGCCGTGGCCCCCGTTTCCGCATGGATGCGGAGATGGTTCGCGACTACGCGCTTGCCGCGAGCGGCACGATGTCACCCACCATGGGTGGACCCGGCACGCGTCCTTATCAGCCGGAGAATATCTGGGAGATTGTAGGGCTCGCCGGCGGGAACACGCGCAACTATGTGCAGGACACGGGCGAAGGTCTCTATCGCCGCACGTTGTACAACTTCTGGAAACGCATGGCGCCTTCGCCAAACATGGAGGCCTTCAATGCGCCAAGTCGCGAGGCGAGCTGTGTGCGTCGCGAGCGTACCAACACGCCGCTTCAGGCGCTCGTGACCATGAATGACCCACAGTTCGTGGAAGCCGCGAGGAACCTCGCCCAGCATGCCATGGTCCAGGCGAAGGGCGATCCGGAGGGAATCACGAAGTACATCACCGGTCGCGTACTCTGTCGCCCACTGAAGCCTGAGGAGACAACCATCCTTCAGGCGAGCCTGAAGGATCTACAGGCCTACTATCAATCGAAGCCAGAGGATGCTGCCGCATTGATCGCAGTCGGAACCACCAAGGCGGATGCCTCCCTGAATGCATCGCAACTCGCCGCATGGACCATGGTCTGCAATCAGATCATGAACCTCGATGAGGTGCTGAATAAATAACCGCCGTCGATTTTCATTGTCATGAATACTTCCTTTCCTTTCAATCCCATGGAAACCCGCCGGGGCTTCTTCACGCGCGGTGGACATCTGCTTGGCTCCGCTGCGTTGACGTCGCTGTTGGGTGAGGCATTTCTCCAACAAGCATCGGCATCTGCGTCCGTGAACCATGGTGCCGTGCCGCTAGGGCCGCATTTCGCGCCGAAAGCCAAGCGTGTGATCTACCTGCACATGGTGGGCGGTCCCTCGCAGATGGATCTCTTCGATCACAAGCCGGAGATGCAGAAGTGGTATGACAAGGATCTGCCAGACTCCGTGCGCAAGGGGCAGCGTCTCACCACCATGACGAGCGGTCAGGCGCGGTTCCCCATCGCACCCTCCAAGTTCCGCTTCGAGCAGGCTGGCCAGTGTGGCATGTGGATGAATGCCGACCTCCTCCCCTACTTGAGCAAGAGCGCGGATGACATGTGCTTCATCCGTTCCATGCATACGGAGGCCATCAATCACGAGCCTGCGATTGCTGCCATGCAGACGGGCAATCAGGTCACGGGTCGTCCGTGTCTCGGCTCTTGGGCCTCTTATGGTCTTGGGTCGATGAATCAAAATCTGCCCACTTTTGTGGTGTTGGTGGCCACGCCCACCAATCGTGAACAGGAGCAGGCCATCTCCTCCCGCCTCTGGTCCAGCGGTTTCCTGCCCGGTGAGCATGCCGGTGTTTCCTTCCGCAGCAAGGGTGACCCCATCCTCTTCATCAACAATCCACCCGGCGTTCCGGATTCTGTGCGTCGCCGTACGATCGACGGCCTGAATGCGCTGAACTCGCTGAACTTCCAACGCATGGGGGATCCTGAGACGCAGACGCGCATCCAGCAGTACGAGATGGCCTTCCGCATGCAGGCTAGCGTTCCTGAGCTCACGGACTTCGCCAGCGAACCCGAGCATACCTTCAAGATGTATGGTGAGGCCGCAAAGACACCGGGTTCGTTTGCCAACTCGGTCCTCATGGCTCGCCGTCTCGCTGAGCGCGGCGTGCGGTTTGTGCAGGTCTATCACAACAACTGGGACCACCACTCCAATGTCTCCGGTCGCATGCCCAGCCAGTGCAAGGATGTCGACCAGCCCTGTCATGCACTCATCGAGGACCTCAAGCAGCGAGGTATGTTCGATGACACGCTCATCATCTGGGGTGGGGAATTCGGTCGTACGATCTACTCCCAGGGAGGTCTCTCAAAGGAGAACTACGGTCGCGATCACCACCCACGCTGCTTCACCATGTGGATGGCTGGCGGCGGTGCAAAAGGGGGCGCTATCCACGGTGAGACCGATGACTTCAGCTACAACATCGTGAAGGATCCTGTGCACATCCGAGACTTCCACGCCACGGTCTTGCACCTTCTGGGATTCCATCACGACCGTTTTGTCTTCAAGCACCAGGGCCTTGATGGCAAACTCACCGGTGTGGAAGAAGCACATCTGGTAAAGGCGCTCATTAGCTAGGGTGCCGAGTGCGAGTGAGACTGGCCCGGTGTTGAAGTGTCGCTTATTCCATTTCGATGATTTTCCTGGGCTGCGCTAAATAGTGACGCGCGCTCACACATATGTGTGCGCGCACACGGATGTGCCGTGCTTTGCAACAGAAAGGTCACCCAATAGAAACTGCGTCAGCGCGGGGATTGCTTACTAACGGGGCCCCCAATGCCCCCATCTGTAGTACTCCGTCGTTGTTCCTCCCGCAGCTCTTCATCCTGGTTCAAGACTAAAGTCGTTGGTCTTGCGTGCATCGCCGTTGCCTTCACCAGCCTGACGGTGCATGCGCAGTCCGTCTGGTCCTCTGGTGATACTGTGTGGAGTGATCCGTCTGCGTGGCTTCCCATTGGAGTGCCGGGCAGCCATGATTCCATGCACCTTGTGTTCCATGGTGATTACAGTTACACCACGACCAATGACCTTGGCGGGTTCACGTTGAACGAGCTCGTCGTCAACTCGGCAGCAGGGAACACTGTCAGGGTGGCGGGTGATACATCAAATCAGATCACTTTTACGCGTTCCAGTCTGGCTGAGCTTCCTGAGCTCAAGGTGAGCGGTGCAGGTAACACCACGATTGCGGCTCCCCTCGTCTACAGCGGAAACGCAACCGTGACCAATGCCGGCTCTGGCTTGCTGTTTCTGGAGGGGAACCAGACTTTTGGCCTTGGCACCAAACAAACGTTCATCAATGCCGGCTCCGGTACGATTTCACTGGCAGATGATGTCACTTATTCCACCACTGGTTCAGGGACAGGTTTGGTTCTGAACTTCGTCAACAGCAACACCGCGGCGAACAGTTTCAATGTCGGCGATCTGGGAGGCTTGACCAACGTGACATTCAATGTCGGCGGTGCTGGCACCGTGCGTTTCGGTGGCGCCAGTGTTGGAGATCTGTTCTCGGGATCTGCCATTCTTAACGTTCGGGAGGGAGCTGCCTTTGACTTCAATGCCAATGGTGAAGGCATGGGAGCGATCATGGGGGCTGGAACCATCAATATCAGGGGCGGCGTCGGGGTAAGCATCGCCGGTTACTATGAAGTCTCTGGAAAACTCACCGGCTCAACCAACTCGCCGAACGTTACAGTTGAGGGAGGGAGCCACACGCTCGTGCTTTCTGGTTCTGCAAGCGACTACACAGGTGCCACCACCGTGAATAGCGGCCGTCTCATTGTAAATGCCAACGCACCGAATGGTGGTACTGGAGTCACGGGAGCTTTGGGAAATGCAACTTCGGAAGTAGTCATGGGCAACACGACAGGCACGGCCAACGCCACCCTGCTCATTGGGAAAGCCGGGGTCAGCATTGGCCGCAATATCCGCATACGCACGGGGAACACAGGGATTGCAAGGCTTGGCGGTCTCAATGACTCTGGTACTGTCACCTACAGCGGTAATGTCATCATGGGTAGCAATACTGCTGCTGCCAAAGGCCTCACGGTGCAAACGACCACTGGAGGCACGGTCGCTTTCACGGGCAATCTCCTGCGCGCGAGTGGTGCGACGGGGAATACTGACACTCTCAACGTGACTGGAGGTGGGACTGCCATCCTCGGGGGCGCCAATACCTTCACGGGCGCTACTACCGTGAGTGGTGGCACCCTCGTCCTGGACTATACGGTCAACAACGGTTCCAAACTCAGCCAGACAGCGTCACTGACTCTCAATGGTGGCTCGTTGAACGTGCTGGGCAACAGCACCGGTGCGACGAATCAGACGGTCAGCGGATTGCTCTTGGGAAACAGCACCGGTGTTCTGGGAGGTGGAGGACGTTTTGTGGTCATCGGCGGCCAGGACAATGATGCCACTGTGATTCTCGGGGCCATCACCCGGAACACCGCTGCTACCATCGACTTTGCTACGGTGAACACGGGTGTGGGTACGGCGCGTATTGGCACCACTACCAAAAACACATCGGGGGGAATCCTGGGGAGCTATGCCACCTTCAACCGATCCGACTGGGCTGCGGTGAATGGGATGGACTACATCACTGCACTGGATGCATCGAGCTACACCACAAGCTTTGGTACGGGCTTGCACACCAGCATAGGTAGCAACACAGGCGTGACTACGGGAGGAGCGACCAGCCATACCTTGCGGATCACTGGTACGGCAGCAGTCACCTTTGCTACAGCAGCTGATACGCTGACTCTGGAGAGCGGTGGCGTGCTCGTGACGCCCAATGCCGGGGCGACCAGCATCGGTAGCTCCAGTGTCCGTGGGAACCTGGCCTCCAGCACGGGTGAGATTCTCATCCATCAAAACAGCACGGCAGGCGCTCTTACAGTTCACTCTGTGATTTCAGGCGCGACGACTGTGACAAAATCTGGCGATGGCGTGCTGATTCTTACTGGGACCAACACGTATACGGGAGGCACCTACATCAATGGAGGTACGGTGCAGATATCCGCCTCCGCGAACTTGGGAGCGGCCACCTCTCATGTCTTCATCAACGGCGCCACATTGATCATTACGGGAGTCAATGCTCTGCCCGGTGCAGGTACCGGCACGGATGGGCGCCAGATCACGATTGGATCAGCCGGAGCGATTCTGGATGTCCGTGCGAACCAGTCGTTTCAACGGGGAAATATCAAGGGTTCTGGTACTCTGACGAAAATTGGCGCTGGTACCATGTCCTTTGGATCCAGTTCCAACACGTTCAACGGTGATCTTGTCATCAATGAGGGGGTGGTGCTTTTTAACAGCAATCAGCTCAGCAGTGTGGGATTGATCACCGTGAACAACGGCGGCACCTACGAGGTGAACGACGACGGCACGGACAGTTTCAACTCGTCCAACAACACTCCAGGCGGAACGCGCTTCGTGATCAATGGCGACGGCTATCAAGGCAATGGCGCCATTCGCTTGACTGACCAGAATGCTGCGAACACGAGCCCGCTCCTCGATCCAAGAACCACGCTCAACCGTGAAGTGTTCCTCCAAACCACCTCGCGTATCCAGGTGGACAATGGCACGTCACCTGGCAGCTTTTCCTTGCTGAGGCTCACCGGCAATGTCACCGGTACAGGTGGCCTTGTGAAAACCGGCGCAGGCGGCCTGGAACTCTCAGCAAGAGACAACTCCTATGCTGGCGACACTGAAGTGCAGAACGGCATTCTCGCGATCAACCTCGGCAACGATCGCCTTCCTACTGGGACGAAGGTGACGTTGGGATTGGGTGGCAATTCCGGTGTGCTGAAGCTCAATGGCTTCTCTCAAACCATCGCTGGACTCACCACGTCAGGTTCTGGGGTGGCAAATGCTGTGATCGGCGGTGACGCAGCGAACACGAGCTTGCTGGAGGTGAAGGTTGCTTCTGGTTCGCAGAACTATGCAGGCTCCTTGGGTGGAACAGGAACCACTTTCCAAGCGGGGAACAACCACGCCAACAACAACCTGGCCTTCGTCAAAAGTGGTGCGGGTACTCTGGAGCTTTCTGGAGCGAGTACTTACACTGGTTCGACGACCGTGGTGGAGGGGACCCTTGTCGTCAGCAATAACCAGGCGCTTGGTGCTGGCGGGGTGGGGTACGCGGCGGGTGATGGAGGGACCACCGTGAAGTCCGGGGCTACGCTGGATCTGAACGGGCAGTCCAACGTGTATGAGGTGATCACCTTGAATGGTTCCGGAGTCGGAGGCGGAGGAGCGTTGGTGAACAACAACACCTCTTCCGTGGCGAGTGTTGGCGGCGGCATAGCTTCCTTCAGTGTGTCCTCGGTCACCTCCACGGGCTGGTCTGCGAATGCCAGTGTCTCCATCGCTTCGCCCACCTTCGGGATGGAGGCCTTCGCCACGACACAACTCGGCCTGACCAGTGCCACGTTCACCGTGACCAATGGAGGCACCAACTTTAGCCTCACCAATGGCAGGGTAAACGTAATCGGAGGTGGGGGCTCCGGTGCGGTGGTGGTTCCTGTACTGGGTGTGACCTCGGATTCCTACACGGTCACCTCCGGCACCACGACCTACTCGGTGGCTCCTACGGTCACGCTTCAGAATGGCGCCACAGGTGTGGCCATATTGGATGGGAACGGTAAGGTGGTGGGTATCACGGTTACCAATGCTGGTACCAATTTCCGGGCTGCACCCACGGTCACCTTCTCCGGGGGCATTGTCATTTCGCAGGGAACGGATCCTACGGTCACGGGCAGGAGTGATCGCTTCACAGTCGTCGCCGTGGAGGTGGTGAGTGCCGGTACTGGCTATACTGAGGCTCCCATCGTAACCATTACGGGCAATACGGGCGGTATAGCCGCCGTCGCTGAAACCAATGACACCAACTTCGTGCTCAATGGACTGGCTCTCATCGATCCGGGATATGGCTATACCCCCGATGCGCCGATCCCTGTGACGGTCAGCGGAGGCACCGCCACAGTCACTGCGAATGCCTCCGCCATCCACCTCGCCTCAGACTCCAGTGTCGGCGGAGCTGGCGACCTAATCTTGAATCCCGTCATCACTGGAGAACACGCATTGACCAAGGTTGGCGCCGGAGTCACCACGCTCGCAGAAGCGAACACGTATACTGGAGGCACCACCGTCAGCGAAGGCACGCTTCTGGCTACGAACTTCAGTGGCTCTGCGACTGGCACGGGTAATGTCACTGTGGCGTCCGGGGCCACCTTGGGAGGCACCGGTTATGTAGGACGTGCAGCAGGCTCTGCGGCATCGCCAGAAGCGAACATGAACATCACCGTCTCCTCCGGTGCGAAGCTCATGGTGGGGAAAACTCACAATCAGACAATCGCCAATGATGGTGCTCCCTCCGTGCTCACACTCCAGACGGGCGGTGACGGTGTCACCAGTGGTGTCATATCGCTCCTCGGCACCGTTCAGTTTGATATCTACAACCGTGATCCCGGGGTGAACAGCCCGCTCTATGCCAATGATCTGCTCGTGCTCAAGAGCGCCAATGAGGTGGCTATCAATGGGGTTCTGCAGGTTCGGGATACTACCAGCACCTCCATGTTGGATTGGGCCATCGGAGATTCATGGAAGCTAATCGACTGGGCGGGCGTCCTTCCTGGAGTCAATCACAGCGGTGGCTTTCACACGTTTGAGCTTCCTGACCTTGCCTTGGGTCTGAAATGGGATACCAGCCAGATTTACACGACCGGCTTTATCTCCGTCGTGGTCGTTCCCGAGCCTGGCCGCGGGGTGTTGTTCATCGTGGCGTTCGGTGCGGCTTTGCTTCGTCGGAGAAGGCGACGCTGTGAAAGCTCCTCGTAGAGCGTGTGAGAGACCGCTTGGTGGGTGCGTAATTGGTACCGACCATGCGCTCTCCTCTCTTGTATTCCCTCTTCATTGCGTTGCTCAGCATTGCCAGCATGGCCTTGGCTGAAGACAAAAAGGCAGATGAAATTCCGCGCATCAGACCGGATCAACCCAGCTCCCGCACCACGCGAATTATCGAGGGGTGGACAGTGCGTATTGATGAACGGCTCCTCGCCCCGCCTCACGCCGCTCTTGGTAAGCGGGCTCTCGATCTTCTGGAGGCGAAACTGACGGACATCTCCACCGTGATGGCGCCCGAACCGCTGGAGAAGTGCCGGAAGGTGGTCGTGGTGCTGGACCTGTCCCATGGAGGACTCACCTCCATGCAGTACCATCCGTCAGCAGATTGGCTCAAGGACAACGGTTATGCTGAAGATCTCGCCAAGTGTGTGCACATCCCGGTGGCGGAACGGTTTGCCAATGCACGGCACAATTTTATCCAGCCCTGGTGTGTGCTGCATGAACTCTCACATGCTTATCACGATCAAGTGTTGGGTTTTGAAAATCCTCGCGTGAGACGGGTGTGGGACAAGTATGTGGCTGCGGATCGTGGCGCTCGCGTGCTGAAGATTGATGGAGTCAAGGTGCGCCACTATGCGATGACGAATCACAAAGAGTTCTTTGCGGAGATGTCCGAGGCCTATTTTGGCACCAACGATTTCTTCCCATTTGTGCACGGAGAACTGAAGGAGGGGGAGCCGGAGACGTTTGCATTGCTCCAGGAGATTTGGGGGGCTGTGGCGGGGCGATAGGGGTCAGGTGTCATGGTCCCGAGTTGGTGGTGTCATAGGCCGCAACCGGGAAATCACCTTCTCGTGCAAGAAACCGCCCGGGCGGACTGTTTGCACGCGGATGAAATCCCTTGCCTTCCTCGCTGCCCTGTCAGCTCTGATGGTCGCGCCTTCCATGGCGGCGGTCCGCTTGCATCCGCTCTTTGCGGAGAATGCCGTTTTCCAGTGTGATAAGCCCGTGCCGGTATGGGGATGGGCTGACATGGGTGAGGAAGTCGCTGTGACCTTCGCTGATCAATCGAAGACTGTGAAAGCTGATGAGCAGGGCAAGTGGATGGTGAAACTGGATGCCATGAAAGCCTCTGCCATTCCTGGTGTGCTGACGGCCAAAGGAACGAATACCATCACGGCGAAGAATATTCTCGTGGGTGAAGTCTGGCTTGGCTCGGGCCAGTCCAACATGGCCATGACGGTGAACCGAGCGAAGGACTTCGAGAAGGAGAAGCAGGCTGCCGAGCTGCCGCAGATCCGCATGTTCACCGTGAAGTCCACACCATCAGATAAGCCCCAGTCCATATGCGAGGGACAGTGGGTGGAGTGTAGTCCAGATACTGTGGCTGGCTTCTCAGCGACCGCGTACTTCTTCGGCCGTGAGATTCATCGGGAGTTGAAGCTGCCCGTAGGAATCATCAATTCCTCGGTGGGTGGCACGCCGATTGACTCGTGGATCTCCGCGGAGGCGCAGCGTGCGTCAGCCGATTTGAAACCGCTTATTGCCGAGCTGGAGGGCAACGCGAAAGTACTCGACCCCGCAATGGCGCAGGCCCAGTACGAGAAGCAACTGGAGCGCTGGGAAGCTCTCTCCAAGCAAGCGCGCACCGAGGGCAAGCCTGTGCCCCGCAAGCCGCAAAACCCGCTCGAAGTGCGCAAGCGGAAGGGAAACATCGGTGGTCTGTACAATGGGAAGATCGCACCGCTTGTGCCCTATGCTTTGCGTGGAGTGCTGTGGTATCAGGGCGAGGCAAACACGACACCGCAGAAGGCATCCTTCTATCAGTATCAGCTGCCGCTGCTCGTGAATGAATGGCGCGGGCAGTGGGGTGAGGAGCTGCCCTTTGCCTGGGTGCAGCTTCCCAACTACGCCAATCGTGCCGATGGCTGGTGCCTCGTGCGTGAGGCGATGCTCAAAACCCTCAAGCTCCCAAAGACCGGCATGGCAGTCACTATCGATGTGGGCGAGGCGAAGGACATCCATCCCAAGAACAAACAGGCTGTGGGCCAGCGACTCGCCCTGTGGGCGCTGGGTAGCGTGTACGGGAAGACGCGTGAATTCAGCGGCCCCTTGCTTGACGGCCACGATGTAGAGAAAGGCAGGGTGGTGCTCTCCTTTACCCACGCGGACGGCCTCACTGCGAAAGAAGGAGAACTTAAAGAGTTCCTCATTGCGGGAGAAGACCGTCAATGGAAGCCGGCGAAAGCCGAGATTGTGGATGGCAAAGTCCAGGTCTCCAATCCTGAGGTGCCGGCGCCTGTCGCGGTGCGCTATGCATGGAAAGACAACTGCCTGGCGACACTCTTCAACAGCGCAGGCCTTCCTGCATCGCCTTTCCGCACGGATGATTGGCCGGTGAAACTGGAAGAGCCGCCCGTGCGGCCTGTACGTGCGAAGGCTGCAAAACCGAGTACTACTGTTAGTGAGACACCCAAGGTTCAACCACAACAGTAGATCGCTCATGAGTGCTGAAGGCGAAGGAAATCTAGACAACGACACCGCTGGAGACATGCTGGTGGACATCTCCGAACGCCTCTGTGCACGCGTTTGGAGTCTTATGCATCATCCTCGGGGACATGAGTACGACGACCAAGAAATTGGAGAGCTCTTTGTTACCATCGAGGTGCTATTTGCCTTGAACGATGCCAAATTGATACCCGTACGCATGGATCCCCAGAAGCTGCGAAAGGCAACGGACGAATTCCTCGAACGATGGGAGACGTACCACAGAGTGGCAGGCAAACATGACCCACCAGAAGAGCGGAAAGAGTCCATGATGGCCACGTTTGAGCGACTCAATACGCTTGCGGAGGATTTTGAGCGCAGGAGAGCGCTTTAGGAGGCTCAACGATGACGAGCTAACTCCTGAAGACAGAACTGTGATTGATATCTTGGAAGGGAGAAAATAGCCGAGACGGACCCCAAGAGTTCGCCATCCGCCTTCAAAAAAAGCCGCGACTCATGGAGTCGCGGCTTTGGTGATTGGTATCAAGATTTCGGCAGGCGTTACACCTTCCCGTATATCGTCTTGCCCGTGCTGCGCAGGTCATCACACGCCTGCTTGAGGCGCTCGCAGAGCCCCTGCTCCGCCTTCTTGAGATAACCGCGGGGGTCGTAGATCTTCTTGTCGCCAATCTCGCCATCGACCTTGAGCACGCCGTCGTAGTTCTTGAACATGTGCTCTGCGATGGGGCGGGTGTAGGCGTACTGGGTGTCGGTGTCGATATTCATCTTCACGACGCCGTAGCCCAGGGTCTCGCGGATTTCTTCCAACGGGGTGCCGGAGCCACCGTGGAAGACGAGGTCAAACTCAGCTTCCTTGCCGTACTTGGCAATCACCGCAGCCTGGCCATCGCTCAGGATGGTGGGCTTGAGCTTCACCGCGCCGGGCTTGTAGCTGCCGTGCACGTTGCCAAAGGTGGCGGCGAACATGAAGCGGCCGATGCCGTTGAGGGATTCATACACTTCCACCATGTCTTCAGGGCTGGTGTAGAGCTTCTCGTTCGGCTGGTCGCCGTGATCCACGCCGTCTTCTTCACCACCCACGACGCCGGCTTCGACTTCGAGGATGATTTCGTTCTTGGCGCACTCGACGAGGAGTTCCTTGGAGAGCTTCATGTTCTCCGCCAGCGGAAGCTCGGAGGCATCCAGCATGTGGGAGTTGAAGAGGTTGCCCTTGCCCTCGGCGCGGCGCTTGGCGGTCTCGGCGATGAGCGGCTTGAGGAATTTCTCCACCTTGCCAGGCTGGCAGTGGTCGGTGTGGAGGGCGATGAGAACATTGAAGCGCTCCGCGAGGCGGTGCGCGGCCTCTGCGAGTACGATGGCACCGAGGGCCATGTCCTTCACTGACACGCCCGAGGCGAACTCGCCACCACCGGTGCTCACCTGGATGATGCCGTCTGACTTGGCATCAGCAAAGGCCTTCATGGCACCGGTGAGGGTGGACAGGGAGGTGATGTTGATGGCCGGATAGGCGTAGTCGCCGGCTTGGGCGGCGTCCAGCATGGCGCGGTACTGAGCGGGAGTAGCAATAGGCATGAGATGGCATAAAGCAGGAATCGCGCCCATGCAACCCCGGCGGGTCCAGCAACTTTCGGCCGGACGAGGGTTATATCTCCCTGTGAAGACTGAGTCCGCCAATCCGGGCGTTGCGTTTTGCGCCGCCGTGTCGAAAGTGCCGCCCATGAAATCCGCCGTGCTTCTGGCTGCCGCAACAGCGACCGCAGTGATGCTCGCTGGAGCTGGGCTCTGCCCAGCACAGGACGCCACCACGCCCCCTCCCCCTCAGCCACCAGTCGGTGGAGTCCCGGACCGGCCAGAAAAGCCTCCCCGTGACGGCCCGGACAGGGATCGCGATAAGGACAAGGACGGGCATCGCTTCGGCAACCGTGGACCCGGTGGCCCAGGGGGTGGCAGCGGCTACAGCGGCGGCTATTCCCGCGGAGGGGATCGTGACCGGGGAGACATGTTCAAGGGACTGCCGGAAGAGGAGCGCCAGAGGGTGCGTGAAGCCTTTGAGAAGGCGTGGCAGGACCCGGAGGTGATTGCTGCGCGCGACCGTATGTCCAAGGCCAACGAGGACATGCGCAACGCGATCCATGAGGCGCTGAAAAAGGCTGACCCTGAAGTCGTGAAGATTCTTGAGAAGGTGCGGCCGCCGGGAGGTTTTCCATGGATGGCTCGCATGCCAGACCCTGCCGACCCAGAATTTGGAGCGCAGGCCATACATAGACTCGGTGGCGAGCTTCAGGTAGGGGCGCGCATCGACCGTCGTGAGACGGACACGAAGCCCATACACGAGCGCATTACTCAGGTGCCTTCGGTGAAGGAGGCCATCCAGCGTGCGCAGGAGGCCCCTCCAGAGCAGCGTCCCGAAGCGTGGCGCCGACTGCGCGAAGCCTACATCGGCGCGGCCAAGGCGGAGTTCATCCAGGCATGGGGCAAGTCTCCGTGGGACAAGGATCGGGATTGGGGACGCGATCGTGAGCGTGGACCAGGCGGCCCAGGGGGCCCAGGCTTTGGGGGGGACAATCGCGAGCGTGGCGACCGCCCGCCGCCGCCTCGCCCTGAAGAGGGTAAGTGATCGGCCATCCCCGTAATGGCATGGTGCTTTTTCGACGGCACCTGGAAAAAAGGGGTGACAGGTGTTGAGAAATGATGCTTTCATGGAGAAACCATGGGCGTGTTTCCACAGCACATTTGGGTGCTGTGAAGGGAAATGTGCCATTCTGCATCACTCCAATCCTGGTTCCAACATGAGCACCCGAGGCAGTATTGAATCGTACAAATCACGTGTGCCGGCCAAGCCCGCGACTGATCCGGTCAAGGCCATCAAATCCATCCTGAAGCAGGCTCTCAAGCCCCACTCTGTGCCGGAGGATATCCAACTGTCCGTGTACTACATTGCTGGAGTAAGCAAAGATCTCGATACCCAGATTGAGAGCGTGATCTTCACTCCCGAGTTCCTTTATGTGGCGGAGGTTGGGACGGGAAGGCTGGCTGGCGTCTCTATTTCATTTGAGGAAAGTGGTTGGGGTGATCCCACTTTCCCTGACTTCTCCGAGCATGCGCTGCGAAGTATCAAAGACCGCAGCAACAAGGAGCTGATATTTCCGGCAGCTGCAGGTGAGTTGCTCGTTGGTGTCGTGGCTGGCACTCCCGAGGACAAGGTCATCAAGGCTGTTTCGAAGTTTGCAAGCAAAGTGACAAAGATTTCAACAGACTTGTACGAGGCCAAGGTCAAGCCCTTTGACGAAGAGGCAATTGCCAGGGAGATCGAGAAGATTGAGTTCGTCCGCTACGCTGAGCTCAATCACATTCTCCGCGTCATCGATTTTGAGCCTGGCTGGCGCGTGACCCGGGTGCTCTAGCAAAGGGTGTTGGAGAGGTGGAGTGAAAGCTCCACAGGTGTGGCATTCCCTTTGTCGCAAGATGGCTTGCGCCAAAGGCGGGGCTTTTGCATCATGAGAACCTTGATGAGGCCCGGTCTCCTGTGCAAGGACGGTCCGGGGATCTCTGGTTCACCCCTTTCTTGCAACGCCATGCCACGAGGACCCAAGGTCAACAGCATCGACGAATACATCGCGGAGTTCTCGCCTGAAGTGCAGGCCATCCTGCAGGAGATCCGCTCCACCATTCAGAAGGCGGTGCCGGATGCGGAGGAGAAAATCAGCTATCAGATCCCTGCTTTCACGCTCGGAGGAAAGGTGTTCATCTTCTTTGCCGCTTTCAAGAAGCACCTCGGTCTGTATCCACCCATGAAGGGGGATGCGAAGCTGGAGAAGGAAACGGCACGATATGCTGGTGAAAAGGGGAATCTGCAGTTTCCTCTCAGTGAGCCGATACCGTATGCGCTCATCAGCCGAATAGCGAAGTTCAAGGCGAAGGAGCATGCGGAACGGACGCCTGCTCAGAGGGTGAAGAAAACCAAGTAACACTCGATTGGTAATGCTCGCTTGAAGTAGTGATGACTGGCTAGTTACCTGAGTCCAGGCTGCTTGCAGTCGGATGACATGCTGACTTGCGCATGCCATCCTCTTAGCAGTCAATACTACGAAATGAAATCCGAACGCGAAGAGCTGATAGAGGGCTTACAGGACATCATCGAGGGAGGCGGCGGAGGTCTTGATTTAGATACTCCAGCTCATTGGGCCATCGATGGGATCCAGGAACCAATCGCCTTTTTCCGTGCCCTTTCCATCTTACTGCCTCCTGGTGGCGTGTTATACATGGAAGGCACTTCGATTGCGCCCTGTGTAGCTGGTTTTTATGAACGGCACGCTTTTGCAGAACCTGTTCCTGTAGTCCGAGATGGCATCAGTCCCATTCCTGAGGTCTTCCACGTTTCATTCACCCCGGAGGTGATTGACGGACTTTGCGACATGGTCCGCGAGAGGCCGTTGGAACAGCTCTTCAATCACATCAAGGCCTATCACAATACCTCGCTGGTATTTACCTATCATGATGCATTCGTTGATGAGCTCCGTGTGAGTGGAAGAGTAGCCGAAGACACCATCCGCGATTTTTGCGCAGTCTTGGGAGCCACCTATTGCCAAGAGGCGACCAAACAACGCGACATGGAGCAGGTGAGACGTTTTCTGTGGGCTCTAGAAAATCCCGACAAGGCTCGAATCAAGCCCGAACCGTTGTGGCGACGTTTGTGGAATGCCATCACGGGCCGATAGCATGACGCCCATATGCTGAGTGCAAGCCTCTACAGATTCCTCTCCATCAACTCCCGAATCTGCCTGAGTTGCTTCTTATCCGGCTTCGCAGCCAGGATACCGGGCATCACGAGTTCCTTCTCGCGGCGGATTTCCGCAGCGCGAACATAGTTCTCCTCGGGTGTGAGGTTCTCTACATACTTGGACACGAGAGGAGCACCCACGCGGCTGGCAGGGAAGTCGAGCACGCGAAGCACGAGTTTCAGTTCACCGCGTTCGACGTCGAGGGTTTCGCCCAGTTTCAGATCGCGTGCGGGCTTCAGGTGCTGGCCATCAATGCGCACGTTGCCCTTGTTGCAGGCCTGGGTGGCCAGGCTGCGGGTTTTGAAAATGCGGATATGATGAAGATACAGATCGGCACGCATGGGGGCTATCCCTAGGATCGCTGGTCAACCGTAAAAGGTCAAGAAACCGGTGCGCGCAGTGCTTTTTGGGCCTCAGCGTGAGCTCTTGGTGATCAACGCGGCGAAGGCGCCATCCACCTGATTCCGCCAGGGCAGGGTGGAGCGCGTTTCCTTGAGTCGCAGGGCAGGGTGGCGCTGAAGGAATGCCTGCACCACCTCTTCATTCTCCTCGTGATCGAGACTGCAGGTGCTGTAGACGAGCGAGCCACCCGGCTTCAGAAGTGGTGCCACGGCATCGAGGATGGTCGACTGTGTCTTCGTCATCTCCTTGAAAAACCAGGGCTGCAATCTCCAGCGCACATCCACACGCCGGCGCATGACGCCTGTATTGCTACAGGGCGCATCGATCAGGATGCGGTCAAACTGCAGTCCGCCAAAGACGGCAGCCGTGGCCTTCGTCCAATCCACTGCCGGTGTTTCGGCGATGGTGACGTGGAGCCGCTCGAAGTTCTCCTCCATACGTTTCACACGTCGGGGCATGGCGTCCGTGGCGATGATGCGGCCTTTGTTGCCCATCATCTGCGCGAGGTAGGCGGTCTTGCCACCCGGAGCGGCGCAGGCATCCAGTACCACATCTCCGGGTTGCGGCGCGAGAAGTTCGCAGGCGACAGCGGTGCTGGGATCCTGAACGTAGCACCGCCCAGCAGCCAGCCAGTCGCGCGGCGGAGTTTCCACGCGGAAGAATTCGGGATTCGAGGTCGTCGCAAGGTTGGCGACTGCAGCTTGGTCCAACGGTTCAGGATGCAGCCGGTTGATGCGAATGTAGGTGGAGGCCGGATTCTGGTTCCACTCGCAGAGCTTCAGGGCCTCCTGCTCGCTGTATTGCTTGCTCCAGCGCTCGATGAGCCAGTCGGGATGGGAGAGGCGGTCATGAGGTGGCAGCGATTCAGCGAAGGACAGCAGCTCGGTGCGTTCACGCTCCGCACGGCGAAGCACGGCATTCACGAGGCCGCGCGCCTTTCCGTCGGCGAGTGAAACGGTTTCATTCACCGCGGCATGGGGAGGCATCTCCAGAATCAGAAGCTGGGCCACGCCGAGGCGCAGCAGCCAGTGCACCTTGGTTTCCAGGCGCTTGTTGCTGCACAACTCATCCAACCATGAGTCCAGCAGGCTAATGTTGCGCAGTACGCCAAACACCAGGGTCTGCAGCAGGGCGGCGTCACGGTGCGCCAGCTGATGCCGTGTGGCGTGCCGCTCGATCAGGTCCTGAGCATACGTTTCACCGCGCTCCCAGTCGAGGAGGACTTGAAGGGCAAGGGCGCGGGCGGGGGGGGTGGGGGCTGACAAGGGGCGTAACGCAGATGGTTGAAACGGCGGGAACCGTCACCATAGCGCTGCTTTGGCTGATGAACAAGCAACCATAACTACGTAGAAGGCTTCACCAGAAGCCTTCCACCGTGGCATTTGCCATGGATTTTCACGAGTGGTTTACGCGTGGAATGCCAGGACCAAGGTGTCCTGGACACGGGCAAGTCATGGGACCGGCAGGTATGAAAGGCTTCTGGAGAAGCCTTCTACATTGAGCCGTGTCCCCTCAGTATTAGCACCACAACGATGCCAAGGCTCTACCCCTGTGCCACCGGCAACGTGCCACGACCGATGCCACGGTACTGGAAGCCGTAGGCCTGCGCAGCCGTGGGGTCGAGGAGGTTGCGGCCATCGAAAATCAGCGGGGCGCGCATGATGTTGCGCAGTTCCGCGAGGTCGACAGAGGCGAAGTCGGCCCACTCGGTGGCGATGATGAGGGCCTCGGCCCCTCGTGCGGCTTCCAGCGGGCTTTCGGCCAGCTTGACCTTGGCGGAAACGGGCAGGTCCTTGAATTTCTCCATCGCCTTGGGATCGTAGGCCGTCACATCGGCGCCTTCGGCCACGAGGGCCTCGACGATGTTCACTGCCACACTCGAGCGAACGTCATCCGTATTCGGTTTGAAGCTCAGGCCCCACACGGCGATTTTCTTTTCCTTGAGCACCCAGAGCGCTTCACGCACCGCATCGAGGAAGCGGGTGAATTGGTGGGTGTTGATGTTCTGCACTTCCTTCAGCAGGGTGAACGGAGTTCCGAGCTGCTCGGCGATGGCGATGAAGGCGGCAATGTCCTTCGGGAAGCAGGAGCCACCGTACCCGAGTCCGGCATTCAGGAAGCTGCGGCCAATACGCTTGTCCATGCCGATGCCTTCAGCGACCTTCTCCACATCCGCGCCGCTGACTTCACAGATCTCAGATACCGCGTTGATATAGGAAATCTTCAGGGCCAGGAAGCTGTTCGCAGCGTGCTTGATGAGTTCCGCGCTGTTGATGTCCGTGACGAGCACCGGGGCTACGAAGGGCTCATACACCTTCTGCATGAGAGCGAGAGCACGGTCGCTGTTGCCACCGATCACAATGCGGTCCGGATTCATCAGGTCATCCACGGCACTGCCTTCGCGAAGGAACTCAGGATTGCTGACCACATCGAACTCCACGCCGGCCTTGGCATAACGGCGGATGGTGTGGGCCACGCGCTCGCCGGTCTTCACCGGCACGGTGCTCTTGTCCACAATGACGCGATAGCTGTCGAGGCAGACGGCGATTTCGCGTGCCACCTTCTCGATGAAGCTGAGATCCACGCTGCCATCCGGCTGGGGTGGGGTGGGCACGGCAATGAAAATCACCTCGCCAAAGTTGACGCCTTCCTCCGTGCTCGTGGTGAACTGGAGCCTCTTCGACACCACATTCTTGCGCACCATGTTTTCCAGTCCGGGTTCGTAGATCGGAATCTTGCCTGCCAGGAGCGTCTCGATTTTCCTGGCATCATTGTCCACGCACATGACGTGGTGACCGACTTCTGCGAGGCAGGCGCCTGTGGTGAGACCGACGTAACCAGAACCAATGATCGTAAGCTTCATGCGCGATAGGGAGGGAGTGAGGCGATGCGATTTTGGGCAAACTAAAGCGACGTTCCTGACCGCCACAAGCGGGAAGGGGTGGCTTTGCGGTAATTAGCGGATGGGGCAAATAGCAGGGGAGAGGACAAACTAGGGGTGGAGCCTCCCCTACTCACGGCTTGGACCGTCCCAGGCTGCGCTTAAACTCCTCATCGAGCTCCGAGTACTTTTGGAAGTCAGCGTCAGTCATGCCGTCCGCCCAGGTGAATACACCTTCCCTATAACAAAGCAGGGAGAGCTCCAACATTTCGGCAAGGGAGTTAAACTCAATGCTTGGAGGCTCATGTATACCCAAGTTTACAACCCGTCCCCCGTCTGTTTTTGGGCGTACGCCATACCCACTTCCGCCATGATCGGTCAGCACTACCAGTGAACTCGCCAGTGGTCCCCAGCATTCAGTTATTGGAGTAGTGTTTTCAAACGTGTTGATGGCGTATTCCAACGACTGGAAGTACGCACCTGGTAATATCTCGACCAGTGGGATCGCGCCGGAAGAACCGTTCGCAAGGGAGTAGAGCTCAAGTAGTTCCTCGCCAGGAGTAAATTGGATTTTTGTAAGGAGCTGTTTCGCCTCCTCCGCGGGAATTCCCGGGGCAAATGATGAGGCCAATTCGGTTGAAACCACAGCCATGGTTTCGCGAAGTTCCGAGAAGATTTGGGTGAGCGTTTTCATTTTCAATGCCAGTCCGGAGCTACTGATGGCCAGGCGGGGGACTCTTGTCGATGTACATTTCCTAGCCAAAGAAAAGCCCGGTGACTCAAGCGAGTACACCGGGTTTCAAAAACGTCAGGAAAGGGTGCGATGAAGGCTATTCGCTGCCGCCGCGGCCCGTGGGATTCGGGTCGAGGTCGAGCGGGATGCTCACGTTGGGGAAGTCCTTAAGGGTGAAGGAAAGCACCAGGCCGTATTCGTTTTCACCACGGTTGTCACGGACGAGGCCGCCGAGCGCCATGGTCCAGCTCGCAAGGTCACGGTGGATGCTGTAGCTCTGGTACTCCAGCGTGGAGTCATCCATTTCGTAGATGTGGTTCATGGAGAAGCCCCAGTTCTCGTTGATCTTGGCGTAGACGCGCGAGTAGATCAGGCTGCTGTCGATGAAGAGGGGGTTGTCGCTCAGGAGCTGGTGACCAAGGGTGAGGGACAGGCGCTTGCTCGGCATCCAGGTGATGGCGGAGTTGACTTCCGTGAAGTTGAAGTCGCTGTTGCCGATCGGGAGCTGGCTGTCGATGGTGAAGGCAAGCCAGGGCACCGGATACCAGAAGAGGTCGTTGTAGAGGTTCGAGATATCGCGGTCGAATTCCGGGTCCTCCATGAAGACATCCATGTAGGTATTCAGGCCAGCCCAGTTGTGGGTGGCGGTGTCGCGCTTGGTCTGGAAGAGGTTGCGCACACCAATACGGGCCACATTCCAGGTGCGGAAGCTGTCCGTAGCGGTGAAGAGCGGCACGTCGATGGGGCGGGGGCGGGTGCTGGGAGTGAGGCGGTCCACGGTCGGCATGCCTTCGAGCTCATCCGCATCCAGATACGAATAGTTGACATAAGGCTGGATGATGTGGCGGAGGCCATCAAGACCCAGCGTGCGATTCTGCACTTCATCCCAGACCTTGCTGAACTTCATGGAGAAGTCGAAGCCCACGTGCAGAAGGGGACGGGTGTCGTCACCGACTTCGCCGGTGCCGCCTTCCACGTCGCTGTAGTAGGTCGCGCCACCACCGATGCGGGGCACAAAGTTGATCCAGTTCCCTTGGCCGAAGCTCATGGGGTAGAGCACCTCATGGTAGCTGTGCATGCGGAAGAACTTGTTCTCGCTCAGCTCAGCCTGGAGGGCTTCAAGGTCCTGCTCCACTTCGTCGCGGGTGAAGAGCTGACGGGGAGTCGCGCGGAGGAAGGCGGAGTTGTTTGAGGTAAGCGTCGTGCCAGCCAGCGCAGTGGCCGTTGTCGTGGTGGTCACCGGAACGCCATCCGGACCAATTACCGTGGTGGTGGGGATGCCGTCCGTACCAAAGCTGCTCAGCACAGCTTTCTGCTGGGCAATCTTGCCCTGAAGGATGAGCTGCTCGTCATCGGAGAGCTTGTCGCGATAGGCGCCGATGGTGGTCTCACCCTGATAGTAGAAGTTGGAGTTGCCGATGCGGGAGCGGGTGAAGTCAAAGGCGAGTTCCGGCAGACGCGTGTCCGTATGGTAGAACTCATTCATCTGGAAGCGGGCCAGCAGCGTCGCGGTGAAGCGGTCATCGCGGTGCACCAGTTTCACGTGGTTGTCCGGCTCGGGGTTCGTGCGGAAGTCGTTGAGGTAGTAGTCCTCAAGCATGAACTGGTCGCTCAGCTTCGTGAGGTCAAAGTCCAGATACCAGGTGCTCTCCGCAGGGCCGGGGATGAAGATGCGGTGCTGGAAGCCGATGCGGTAGCGGTTTTCATCCACCAAGCTCTCAGGGCGGATGGAGTCATTCACCCCTTCTTCCGGATTGGTGTCATAGGCGTAGTAGAGGGTGAGGTGGCCGAAGTTATCATTGCCCAGCTTCTTCCACTTCATGGACTGGAAGTCAGCACCGACGCCCACGCCGCGCTCGCTGCGCAGGTCCAGCTTGTACTTGGCGAGCGTGTGGTCACCATGCATCACCCCGTACTGGTTCAGGAGGAAGACGCCCCACTGGCTGGTATAGCCGGGCTGGAAGAAGTAGCCCAGTTCGTCATTCAGGGGCTGAACAATGTAGGGAAGGTAGAAGACGGGGGTGTTGCCCAGATAGACCTTCACATGCTTCATCACAATCCGGTCTTCCGGATAGATGGTGATGGACTTGGCCTTGACCCGGTAGTTCGGGTTTTGGGCGTCGTGGGTGGTGAAGTAGGAATCCGTGCCGTCAATGCGCTTCAGCTCGCCCGAGTTGGTCTTGAAATCGGCTGCCTCATAAAAAATCGGAGGCAGCGAGCTGCGGATGCTGTTGGCGGACAGTTCCTGGGTCTTGACGTTGTAGGTGATGTTCTCACCGCGGTAAATCTCGCCCGCCTTGACCACCGTCACGTTGCCCTTGGCGATGACGTCACCGGTAGCGGAGTTGTAGTCAGCCTGGCTGGCTTTGATCTCCGTGTCTTCGTATTTGATGTACACATCGCCCTTGGCGGTGGCGATTCCCGTGGCCGGGTCGAAGGATGTTTCCATGCCCTCGATGTTGATGTTGCTGGTCAGCGTTCCCAGTATGTCGGATGACTGTCCTTGAACGCTGGCGGCTGCCAGCAAGACGCAACCGAGGAGGGGAAGAACATGCTTCATGGTGCGGGAGTCGGGAGAGTGGTCTCGTCCGAATGGCGGACGGGGTTGGGGAGCAGGTTGTTAAAATCCATGAAATAGGCGAACTGGCAGGGGGCGGCAAGGAAAAGGACAAGAAATTTGCCTACGTTCACCGAAGGACTTGCGCTGCCGGAAAGAGTGCCAGGGAGAAGGCTTTATTCGTCTGCCTCGTGCCGGAGCGAGAGGGTGCAGACGCCTTTTTTGCTGGGTGCCTCAAGGAAGGCGAGCAGCCGGGCCGCATGCTCGCTCCAGGACTGCTCGCGGGCGGCAGTCAGGGCCTGGCTGAGGTTGTGACCAGAGCGAAACACAAGATTGAAGAGGTCCTTGATGCCGGCACGGTCCTCCGGGCTGAACCCCTGGCGGCGCAGGCCGATCACATTCAGGCCACTGAGCCGGTTGACACGCAGGGCGGAGCAGTAGTGGGGGATGTCCCGGCTGAAGCTGCCGTTCCCCTGCACCACACAGAAGTCCCCGATGCGGATGAACTGGTGGAACACGGCCCCACCGCCCATGAAGGTGTTGTTCCCAATGTGTACGTGCCCGGCCACCAGGACTGCATTGGCCAGGATGCTCCTGTTCCCGAGCTTCACATCATGGCCCAGGTGGGAGCCCGCCATCAGGAAATTATTGTCACCGATCTCGGTCAGACCGCCATCCTTGGACCCGCGGTGGATGGTGACGTGCTCGCGAATGACGTTGTTCCTGCCAATGCGCACCCCGCTTTTAGTGGCGCTGGTGAATCCGATGTCCTGCGGGGTTTCCCCAACGACAGCGCCACGTCCGATGGTGGTGCCGTCCCCGATGATCGTGTCCCCCACAATCTGCGCATGGGGGGCGATTTTGCAGCCCGCGCCAATCTTCACCGGCCCTTCAATGATGGCGTAAGCCCCGACTTCGGCAGAGGGATCGATTTCAGCTTCGGTGGAGATGAGGGCGGTGGGGTGAACCATGAGGGGATGAGGACGCAGATGCGCCGATGGTGGCGCGGGAGCTGCCTGCTCGCAACCCATGTGTGTGCAGGCTCGACTTTCACGCATAGGCCCTGGGAGCGCTGGCCTCTGGCCGGCGTGATTACTCGCTGTGTGCATAAAACGCCGGCCAGAGGCCAGCGCTCCCAGGGCTCAGTCGCTTCGGCTGGCGTGCGAGGCGCTCATAGCAATCCTGCCGCCCGGAAGCTGAACCACGGCTGGCTGCCCTGACGCGGGGCACCGATGATGACGTGGTCGGCGAACTGGATCTGCATGATCTCTGCGCACTGGCGGATGCGCTGGGTGAAGCGCCGGTCCATTTCACTGGGGGAAGGATCGCCGCTGGGGTGATTGTGCGCCAGGATGAAGGAGTGCGCACGGTGCACGGCGGCGATGCGCATGATTTCACGCGGGTGCGCGGGGCTCTCATTCACAGTGCCCTGGAAGACCATCTCATCATGCTCCAGTCCCATCCGGGTGTTGAGCACCAGGATGCGCAGTGTTTCGTAGCCCTGCCGCGCCATATCCTGGCCCAGGTAGCGGTAGACCTTCTCCGGCTCGTCGAGCTTCTCCTCCAGCACCTCCTCCACGCTGGCCCGCCTGCCCAGCTCAAACGCGGCAGCGATGTGGGCCGCCTTGGCGGGCCCGAGGCCGCGTACCTTGGCGAGTTCCTTGCCACCCATGCGGGACAGGTTCCGCAGGGTCTTCGTTTCCCTCAGCAGCCGATCCGCCACCTGAATGGCGTTTTCTCCCTGCATACCAGTGTTGATGAAGAGCGCCAGCAGTTCAGCATTGGTGAGCGATTCGGCACCGAGCCGCAGCAGTCGTTCGCGGGGGCGATCATGTTCAGGAAGATCGTGGATGCGCTGGGAGCCAGACATGCGCGCACCCAAGCAAGTTGCGCCATGGCGTCAATGGAAGAAGGATGTGGCGCAAAGACAGAAGGGCGCTGTGATCAGGCGGCCTTGCACTGATCCAACAAGCCATCCAGATACTGCGTCACCGTGACCATGGCGTCCTTGTAGACCGTCGCGGGAAGGCCCACGAGATTTTTCCGTGCGTCCTCGAGCATCTCACGTGCCGTTCTCACGGAGCGGTCGATGGCCCCGGCATAGTCGGCAATGCCGGCGAGGATGCTGGTGTCCATGGGTTCCCCCTTGAGCACCATGCGCTGCAGCTTGATGCGTTGCTGCTCGCTGGCGTCCTGCAGGAGGTACAGCATGGGCAGGGTCAGCTTGCCCTTGGCGAGGTCGGTCCCGAGGGTCTTGCCGATGGCTTTTTCATCACCGACGAGGTCGATGCAGTCATCGTAGATTTGGTACGCCGTGCCGAGCTTCAGGCCGTAGCTCTCCATGGAGGCTACGAGTTCATCACTCTGGCCATTGAGCTTCGCCCCGAGTTCCGTGGCGGCCGCGAAGAGGGCAGCCGTCTTCATCTCGATGATGCGGAAGTAGTCCTGCAGGGAGAGATTGAAATCAAAGCGCCGCTGGGTCTGCAGGATCTCCCCACAGGCCACGTCGCGTGAAGCGCGAGCGATACGGCGGCATATCCCCGAATCCGCGAATTCCGTGGCCAGTTCCAGCGCGTAGGCAAAGAGGCTATCCCCCAGTAGCACACTCAAGGCGTTGCCCCATTTTGCCGCCGCGGTGGGCACCTCACGACGCAAGGTCGCACCGTCCATGATGTCGTCATGCACCAGAGAGGCGATGTGCACCATCTCCAGAATCACCGAGAGCCGGCGGTGGTCGTCAGAGACGCCGCCCGTGGCTCCGCCTGCGAGCACTGCCAGGGCCGGACGGATGCGCTTGCCTGAGGTGTTGCAGACATAGGACACATAACCTTCGACGGCGGGGTCAAAAGCACGCGCCTGCTCCTGCAAAATCTGCTCGATGTGGTCCACTTCAGGCTTCACCAACTCAAAGGGGAAGGCCGCCTTTGGTTTGAGGAAGGAAGGGAGTTTCATGGGTGAGGTAAGCGGAGATTGTGAAATATTTCACAAGGAACGTGAAGTCTGACAGAAGTCAACTTTTCGTCACTGCCAGCTTCTTAAGGATAAATACGCCCAAAGGCAACAGGCTGATAGTGAAAGCCCCCGGAAATTTTCGAGTGCAGAGGCGGGCAAATGTGGGGTGGAGCCCGGGCCAGGGTGGCTGCGAGGGCTCTCGCCTGCTGTGAACCTTGCGGAGGCTCGATTCGTAACGAGATTAGACATTGACAAAAAAAGTTGTCAAGGCAGACTGGTGTGGTCTGCAACGAATGCGCCTTTCAGCATCATCCCTCACCCCTCTAGCACCATGCCTGTGAAGAAAGACGAAAACGGTCAGCGCTCTGTGGAAGCGGAAGTCGAAGTGCCCGGAACTCCGGAGCAAGTGTGGAAGGCCATCGCCACGGGAGAGGGGATTTCGTCCTGGTTCGTGCCCAGCGAGGTAGAGGAAAAGGAGGGCGGCGCGGCAGTCAGCCACTTTGGACCCGGGAACACGATGGACGCGGTGGGCACGGTCAAAGTGTGGCAGCCGCCCCATCAGTTCGTCGTGGAGACCACCGAAGGCCCGGGAGCCGTGGCCTCCGAATGGACGGTGCAGGCCAAGTCCGGGAGTACCTGTGTAGTGCGGGTGGTTCACCGGTGGTTCGCCAGCACGGATGAGTGGGACAATCAATTCGAGGGCCACACCTATGGCTGGCAGTCCTTTTTCCGCATCCTGCGCCTGCATCTGGAGCATTTTGCCGGGCAGTCGTGCGCTTCGTTTCAAGTCATGGGCACGGCGCCTGAGCCCAAGGGAGAGGCCTGGATGAAGTTCCTGAATCTGCTCGGCATCCGCGAAGTGACGTTGGGCCAGGGCATTTTTACAGTGGCGGGCGCACCTCCGCTTAACGGCATCGTGCGCTGGGCGGGGCAGGAAATGTGGCCGGAGGACCTTCTCGTCACGCTGGACCGTCCCGCTCCTGGCATTGCCCACGTCACGGCCCATCCCATGGCCGGGCAGGTGTTCCTCTGTGTTCGGATGTACCTTTCCGGACCCGGTGCAAAAGCCGTCGTGCAGGAGGCGGAGACCACGTGGCAGCAATGGATGAGCGCGCACTTCGGTACCGTGCCTGAGACGAACATCATGGACTGTTCGTGATCGGGCCATCATACGGGTGGCGCGACAAGGTGTGCTGGGGCATAACTCCACACCCCCTGAATGTCCGCTGCGCCTCCCATTCCGCTCACGCGCTACGCCTGGCTCTCCATTGGCGCGGCGCTGGTCACCTTCTCGCTGAAGATGACCGCGTGGTGGTTCACCGGATCGGTGGGCCTGCTGTCAGATGGCCTGGAGTCTCTCGTGAATCTGGCGGCTGCGGTGATTGCATTGATCTCGCTGCGAGTGGCGGCCGTCCCCGCGGATGACGACCACGCCTACGGGCATACGAAGGTGGAGTACTTCTCCAGCGGCATGGAAGGAGGGCTGATCGTGCTTGCTGCGGTGGGCATTGCGTGGACGGCCACTACCCGTCTCATGAATCCGGAGCCGCTGGAGGCTATTGGGCTCGGCCTGTGGCTCTCGACGGGAGCTTCACTCATCAATCTGGCTGTGGCGAGAGTGCTCTACAGGGTCGGGAAGAAGGCGCATTCCATCACCCTGCAGGCGGATGCGGACCATCTGATGACGGACGTGTGGACCTCCGCCGCGGTCATTGTCGCCGTGGCACTGATCGCGTTCACTGGCTGGCAGGTCCTGGATCCCATCATCGGTCTGCTGTTGGCGGCTCACATCGTCTTTGTCGGCATCCGCCTGGTGAGAAAGTCCCTGCTCGGCCTCATGGATACAGGGCTGGATGCTGAGGACATGGCAGTCGTGAATGCTGTGCTGGATCGCCATCGCGCGAATGGAGTGCAATTCCATGCACTGCGCACCCGGCAGGCCGGTGCATGGCGCTTCATGTCCGTGCACGTGCTGGTACCTGGCGAGTGGACCGTCGCTCGCGGGCATGAGCTTTCTGAGGAAATCGAGAACGAGCTACGTGAGCACCTGCCAAGGCTCACGGCTCTCACGCACCTGGAGCCCATCGAGGATCCGGCATCCTATGAGGATCTGCCGGAGAAAAGGGAGAAGCCGAATGGCGCGTAACGCGAGGCAATGTGCTGACACAATCGCCCCACCCGCAGCGTTGATACAACCGCCCACCAGCCTTCACCTGCATGCTCCGTACAGCCGCTCTTCTTGTCGTCCTTCAAGCTACTGTTGCTTTTGCAGAGAATTGGCCGCAGTGGCGTGGGCCGCGACTGGATGGCACATCACAGGACACGGGCTTCTCCACGATCATTTCTCCCGAGACCATCAAGTGGAAAGCGGATCTGCCAGGAACGGGACACGCTTCACCGATCGTTTGGGGTGATAGAATCTTCACGGTGGCTGCGGTGGAAGCCACGGGTGACCGTGTTCTGATTTGCCTGGATCGCGCGACGGGCAGTCTGCTCTGGCAGACTACGGTCCTCGATGCACCACCGGAGGCGATTCACCGGCTTAACAGTCTCGCCTCCAGCACCCCAGCGACGGATGGTGAGAAGGTCTTCACTGCTTTCCTCGACAACAATGAGACCCCGGATTCACGCAAGGCCAATGAAGGACGCGAAATCCCCAAGGGCGAAGTTCCCAAGGGCACCGTGGTGATCTCTGCGCATGACTTCTCCGGCAAACAGATCTGGCAGGTGCGTCCTGGCCTCTTCTCCAGCAAGCACGGTTTCTGTTCCTCACCGATCCTGCACAAGGACAAGGTGATCGTGAATTGCGACCATGATGGCGACGGCTACATCGTTGCGCTGTCGCGTGCGGATGGCAAAGAGCTCTGGCGCGTTGCCCGGCCCAACAACACACGCAGCTACTGCGTGCCCATCATTCGTGAACTCGCAGGGAAGACACAGATGGTACTCAGCGGCACGAAGTGCGTGATGAGCTACAACCCGGATGACGGCAAAGTCATCTGGTCCATGGAAGGACCCACGGAGCAGTTCGTGGCGTCACTTGTTTACAACGATCGCGCCGGTTATCTCTTCCTCACCGCTGGCTTTCCTGAGAAGCACATCCTGGCCATCAAGCCGGATGGAACGGGTGACGTGACCAAGACGCACATCGCCTGGCGCACGAATCAGGGCGCGGCCTATGTGCCTTCACCCATCGCAGAAGGTGATTGGTGCCTGGTGGTCTCAGACTCCGGTGTGGCGCATTGCTTTGATGCGAAGACGGGGCGCATCGCATGGGAGGAGCGGATGCGTGAACATCATGCGTCTCTCGTGAGTGCAGAGGGCAAGGTGATCTTCATCAACGACTTCGGCGTGACTCGTGTCGTGAAGCCCGGGGACAAGTACGAGCTCGTGGCCGAGAGCCAGGTGGGGGAGAAGGTGTTCGCTTCACCCGCGCTCAGCGAAGGCCAGATGTTCATCCGCGGGGATAAGTCGATAATCTGCGTCGGTGAACGCAAGAGTGGCGTGGCGGGAAGGTAAGCGCAGGATTCAGGCGTTCATTCGTCGTCAGGCGTCGCCTTTCCTGCCCTTTTCTTGCCGCCTTTCTTTCCTCCCACGCGTTCTTCCGCCTCCTTCTCTTGGATGGCGACCCAGGCCTCCCGTGCTGCGGCATCGCCGCGCTTGCGGAAGATTTCGAGCATGGGGTCTTCATATTTCACCATCCATGACTCCAGCATCTGGCGCATGGTGTCCGCATCCTTGGCGTGAGTGGTGTGGCCGATGAGATTGTGAAGGCAGTCGGGATCCTGTTCCACATCGTACAGCTCCTCCATGGTGCGGTGCTGGTAGACTTCCAGGCGGCCCGCGATCTTGGAATCCGTTTTGGCAAGAGCCACCATGCGGCGGTAGGTGGAGGTGCCGCTCGTGGCCGTGGCCATCACCCGGGTGCCATTGGACCAGGCGTTGAAGATGTAGAGATACTTCTTCGTCTGGATGGCTCGCATGGGATCGCGGGAGCGTCCTGCGTTCTCCGTGTGGCCTTTCACGATGAAGTCGCGACCTTCCTGTGAGGTGTTGCGAAGAAGCGGCGCAAAGGAAGAGCCATCCAGTCCGGTGGGATGCGTGATCCCTGCGGCATCCAGCAATGTCGGGAGGAAATCCACGGCGGAAACCATGTTCGTTTCATCCACGGATCCTGCCTTTGTGATTCCCGGCCAGCGCACAATGAGGGGCGTGCGGGTGCTGTGATGGTAGAGCTGCGTCTTTGCGAACGGCAGGGGCATGCCATGATCCGAGAGGAAGAGAATCAGCGTGCGCTCGTCCTCGCCTGACTTCTTCAGCGCAGTCAGGATGGCGCCCACACAATCGTCCGCACGGCGCACGGAGGAATAGTAGTGGGAGAGTTCCTTGCGGACGACTGGGTCATCGAACAGGAAACCCGGAATCGGCACCTCTTCCGGTGTGAAGACACGGCTGGGCACATGCTCATCCGGGATGGTCTCACCCCGATTGCCCTCCGCATAGAAGGGCTTGTGCGGATCGGAGACATTGATCATCAGGCAGAAGGGTTTGCCCGCAGACTTCGCGGCCTGAATGCCTTGGGTGGTGCTCACCTCGTAGGAAGGAGCATCCTTCACGTGCACCTTCTTTCCATCGGGGCCGTCATCGAGATCAAGGTCCCATTTGTAGGGGGAGTAAGGAGTGGAATGCGCCACCTTGCCGCGGATGCCGGTGAAGTATCCACCGCCTTTCATGAGATCTGTCAGCACCGGATATTTCACGTCCCGGACCTGATAGAAACCCTCGATGCGATTGTGGTGGGTGTAGCGCCCGGACCACATGACATTGCGTGAAGGCATGCAGTTCCCCGCCTGCGCGTGCGCGAGATTGAACTTCATGCCTGCAGACGCGAGCCGATCGATGTGCGGCGATGTGTCCGGCAGCTTGCAGCCAAAGGCTCCGAGGGAGTCCGCGCTCATGTCATCCACCGTGATGATCAGGATGTTGGGCCTGGAATCCGGTGCCTCCGCAGCCCGTCCACTGCAAGGGAGACTGGCTGCAAGCACCGCTGCAAAACACAATACGAGAGACCGGCTGAAATTCATCCGCCTTAAACCGGGGGTGACCGCTCGTTCTAGCGCAAAGTTTGCGCGTAGCTCAGCCCCCCACCGCCCGTCGGGCACTCGTCTTGCTGGAGCCGCCCTGGATGCGTTCGGCCTCGGCTGCGCGCAACTGCTCCTCCTTCGTCAGGGGGCGCTGGCTGGAGAGGCGATGGCGGGTGGTGACGCCCCAGACCACGAAGCCCACGTCCGCCACCAGCACCAGCATCGCGGCGATGATGCCGTACTTCCGGATGAGCTCATCCAGCCGTTTGTTACGATTGACGGAATGATCCTCTGGGTTGCAGAACTTGGACTGGTACAAACGACGCCAGCCACGCGGATTCCGCGCAATGCAGAAGAACCAGATGAACAGCGCCGTGAGGACGATGCACAGGATCTGGAAGGGCAGTGGGAAATAGTCCACGTGCAACACAGCTTCGTCCGTGGTCACGGACGAAGCATCAGCCAGCAGGATAGGAATGGATGGGGGAATCCAAGGCATTATGCCCCTATTCTGAACGCGGCTGCCGGAATGCTCAAGCGTGCGTTTCCAACGTGAAGCGGTCGTCACCCGGAGTTTTGCCCAAAGACTGAGCCACATGGGCTTCATTGGCTGCGAGATGCACGAGGCAGTGGTACACTTCCTCGGCATCAGCACCGATGGCAGAAGCCACTTCATCCGCCGTGGCAGAGCCTGCTTTCACGAGCTGTGCCCTCACGTTGGTAAGAATCTTCAGGAAGTCTCCGGCAGCCTTCTTACCAGCTTCTACGCCGGGCTGGTGATAGGCATTGATGTTTACGAGAGTGGCGTAGTAACCCACCGCGCGCTCGAAGAGGGCGACAATCGCGCCGACCACGTAGGCATTCACTCCAGGCACACTGATGGTCACGGATTCGCGACCATTTTCGTAGAGGGCCTTGCGGGTGCCGCGCAGGAAGCCCTGGAGGAAGTCGCCGCAGGTGGTGGCAGGTTCCACCTCGAGCTGCGGGCCCGAGGCGCTCTTGCGCACCTCAATGAAGGTGGCGAAGAAATTGTTCACGCCGTCGCGGAGCTGTTGCACATAGGCATGCTGGTCGGTGGAACCCTTGTTGCCGTACACGGCAATGCCCTGATTTACCTTGTTGCCATCGAGGTCCAGTTCCTTGCCCAGAGACTCCATCACGAGCTGCTGGAGGTACTTGCTCAGGAGCACGAGGCGATCCTTATAGGGGAGGATGACCATGTCCTTCGCACCTTTGCCGCCACCAGCGTGGTGCCACATGAGAGCCAGCAGCATGGCGGCGTTCTGCTCCACCGGGAGGCTGCGGGTCTTTTCATCCATGGCGGAGGCGCCAGCGAGAAGCGAGTCCACATCCACGCCCTGCAACGCCATGGGCACCAGACCCACGGTATGCATCACGGAAGTGCGTCCGCCAACCCAGTCGGTCATCGGGAAAATCTTCAGCCACTTGTGCTCGTTGGCATAGGCTTCCAGCTTGCTGGTGATGCCATTCGCGGCCGTGCCGGTCACGGCCACCGCGTGCTTGGAGAAGTCCAGGCCGGCGCGTTCATACGCGGCCTTCGCTTCGAGCATGCCATTGCGCGTCTCGGGAGTGCCGCCGGACTTGGAAATGACGACGGTGAGTGTGCGATTGAGATCCGCGCCGATGTCTGCGAGGACGCGCTGGAGGCCGTCCGGATCGGTGTTGTCAAAGAAGTGGGTCTTCAGCGGGGCGTCCCAGGAATTTACCAGGGCGTCCGTGATGAACTGCGGGCCCAGGGCGGAGCCACCGATGCCGACGATCAGCAGGCGGGTGAATCGCCCGCCGCGCTCTGCGACGATGTTGCCCGCGTGGATTTCGTCCGCAAATGCCTTGGATTGGGCGATGTCGCTCTCAATGCCGGTGCGAAGCTCCGGGGAGGGGGCCAGGCCGAAGTTGCGCAGCCAGTAGTGGCCGACCATCCGCTTCTCATCAGGGTTGGCGATGGCTCCTGCCTCGAGCTTTTTCATTTCCGCGAAAGCCTTGTCGGTCAGAGGCTTCATCTTCGTGAAGAAGTCGTCGGGGAAAGTCATCCGTGAGACGTCGAGCGAGATGCCGAGATCGGTGTAGCGGACGAGGTGCTTCTGATAGCGCTGCCAGAGGTTCATGGTAACGGGGAGGTACCACGGACAGGGGGCTGTGCAACCGGCGAATCATTCGTCCTGTGCATTGCGAACATGAAAAATACGACGTATCGCGGGACGATGGATTGGCAGAGGTCCCTGATGGTCGCGGGAGCCGGATTCCTGGCTGGCATGATGAACGCTGTTGCCGGGGGAGGCACCATGGTGACCTTTCCCGCGCTGCTGTGGGCGGGCCTGGGTACCATGCAGGCGAATATTACCAGCACCGTTGCCTTGTTCCCGGGAATGCCACTCAGTGCGTGGACCTTCCGCCGGCATGTCGGCAAGATGGGCTCATGGGTTCGCAGGCTCGCCCCCGTCGCCCTGCTGGGCGGTCTGGCTGGCGGGGTGCTGCTGGTGCAGACCGGCTCCCGGGTTTTTGATTTTGTCGTTCCATGGCTGCTGCTTTTGGCCACTGTTCTTTTCATGTGCAACGGCCTGGTGCAGCGGTGGCTGGCTCGCAGGCAGGTGACCGCCATGGCGCCGGGAAAGGAGGAGGAGCCTGCGGAACCGAGGCTGCGTTTGTGGAGCGTCTTCATCCTCGCAGGCGTGGCGGTGTACGGGGGCTACTTTGGTGCGGGCATCGGCATCATGATGCTGGCCACTCTTGGCGTGTTGGGCCTGCGTGACATCAATCAGATGAATGCACTGAAGGTGGTGCTGGCCATGCTCATGAATGTCTCCGCGGTGATCTACTTCATCATCACCGGAGGAGTGCAGTGGGATCTGGCCCTGTGGCTCATGGCGGGGTCCATGGGCGGCTATTGGACCGGCAGCCACGTGGCGCAGCGCATTCCCGCCGTGTGGGTACGTACTGCGGTCATCCTGATCGGGCTGGCGATTTGTGTGGAGCTTTTTATGCGGCAGTGGCGGTGACGTGGATCTCATCACCCACGCGCAGGAAGCCATCACTCAGGATGGCTGCTCTCAGTCCTCCGCGGTTTGCCAGCGGTTTGAGCAGTGCCATGCCGGTCACGACGTTGAGGTGGGCGCAAGGGTCACAGAACCGGATGCCTTCCATCAGCACGCCGCCAATGCGGAACTTCACACCGACGAGGTCATTGAGCCGTATGCCCTCCGTCACCAGATTCCTCCGGGCCTGTGCCGCGCTCAGGCGAATACCGTGTTCTATTTCGACCGCTTGCAGCGCCTCGCTTTCAATCAAAGTCAGCTCACGGCCCGGACCCAGAGGGGTGGCATTGGAAAAAGTGCCGTTCCCGATGAAGTAACGATCACCGACAAGTCCAGCATGCGCTTTGGCTTCTGCCTCGGTCACCGAACTGGGCAAGACAGTGGCGGCTGGCGAAAGGTAGATGGCAATGAGGCGTGGAACCATGAGCGAGAACATCGGGCGGTCCAGGACCATCGCTGCGCCTTGCCGATTTGCAGCGACAAACTGTTTCCGCTACCGCTCCATTACCAGCAAGGTGTGCTTGCCATCCGGCCACTCCATCAGCGCGACGGGGGTGTCCTTCAGCAGTTCGAGGAGTTCCTTGTCATTCACTTCGTGAATCGTGATGGGCTCGGGAGGCGCTGGCACGGCGTGCACAGTCGATGGCGTGGCAGGAGATTCTTGAAACCAGTGGCTCTGTTGCACCAGGAGAAGCGTTACGAGAGCACACACACATGCACCCGCCGCCGTGCCGAGGTAGGTGCTCGTACGTTTTCGCCGGGCTCGTTCCTGGCTCACCATCTCCAGCAGGGTGGTGCGGTTCGGCCCCAAGTGTTCGCAGTCAGACTCGGGAGTCACGACGTCATCGAGCAAATGCTGCATCGATTTTTGTTTCGAGTTCATGTTCCTTGCAGGCGGAGTTGGTGGGCGATTTCCTCCCTGAGCCGTTGGCGTAAGCGTGCAAGCCTGCCTTCCACGGCGCGGCTGGAAATCGAGAGGCGTGCTCCGATGGTTTCAAGGGATTCACCGGTAAAATAGCGACCTTCGAGAAGCAGGTTCTCCTCGGCAGTGAGTTGGGCCAGGGCAGCTTCCATCGCCTGCATCAGGCTGGCGGTGTCATCTGCTGCCGAGGTTTCGGGTAAGGGCGACCACCATTGCTTGAATCGCTCCAGGGCGCGTTTGTAACGTCCGCCTTTGCGACGCAGATCCGCAGCCGCATGGCGTGCCGCGCAGGCAATCCAGCACCAGAGGGCTTGTTCATCCGCGAGCACGCGCATGTGCCGCACGATGCGCAGCCACGAGGCCTGGGCGATTTCCGAGGCGAAGGATGCATCTCCGGCAGCCAGGGCGAAGCAGTAGCGGTTGATGCGTGCACTCCACTCATGATGGAGCCAGGTGAAGGCGGGCTCCTCGCCATGTTTCAGCGCTGTCGTCAGCCCCGGCACATCATCCAGAGTGAACGCAAGCTCTCCCGTCGCCGGCAGTTCGTGCGAGAGGGCTGGCTCCGCGTGATCCATGAGGGCGGCGAATGAGGATTCGACGATGCTGGTGGATGGAATGGACACGTGACGATGAAGTCACTCAACGTTGCAACGCGCCCGGGTCTTTGGCGCTTGCGGCTTCATTTTCTTTCAACACGGTGATGATTTGCTGGATGATCTCATGCTGCTGCGCGGAGGCTTTCACAATGAGCACCCTGGTATTGCGGTGCAGGGAGAGGACAGGACGCTCCCCGCTGAGCAGGCTGGCGTGTTCAAGCGACTCCATGACAAGCTTCTCCAAATCGGTCTGCCATGCAGGTACCTGACTTTCATCGCCCTTCATGATATCAGCCACCGAATAGATGCGCACGAGCGGTCCCGTGGGAGGAGGGGACGCGGCAGGCATGTCGGGTGTTGCAGGAGCGGCACCGGCGAGATTCGTGAGGTTGTGCCTGAAAACCGGAGAGTTGGGGTCATGGCCAGGAATGAATGGATGGGGCCTCACGTCCGTGGTGACGTACGCGAAGGTGTCTAACACGGGTTCCACGACTTTTACCAGAGGAGGCGGGACCATGGGGGGCGGCCCGGGTTGGCGTGTGAGGATCACGACTTTGGGCTGCCCATCGCCATGCGGCGGCGCAACGGTGACGCGAACCTTGGAACCGGGTTCGCCGGCGAGCAGCTCGGAAACTTTTTCCTGGCCCACCTCCGCAGCCCGCACTTCGGTGGCTCCTTCTTCGGCAATGCTCAGCAGCTTCTCTCCCGGGACGATGGCCCTGCTTTGAGCTGCTGGAAGACCAGGCACCACGTCCCGGATGAGGATGTCTCCATTCTGCTCTCCCAAGGTCAACCCGACGGTGCCGATGACATTTCGTGGTAGAGATTTCAAGGCGGGTTTGATCTCAGGTGCCTGCGCCTCGGGTAGCCGCATGGCTGTCGAAACATAGTATCCAATCACCCGCTGGGGTCCCTTCTTATCCTCCGAGCCATCCGGCAGTGCGGGAATCGGTTCCAACCGGCACCCTGCGGCCGCTGCGACCAGTGCCAGGGCGTCCAGTGCCCTTGTGTTGTACAAACAGAGCTTCAGTTCGCCATTGATTTTGGCGTCTTCAGCGCCGGGACCGTAGATGAGTTTGGGGAACACGTCCCTATCTTGCCCTTCTTTTGTATACTTCTCGAGGTAGTACTCTTCCAGGCTGTTTGCTGCGCTGGCCATGGAGCCTGGGCCAAGGTGGCGATAGGTCATCATTTCTGCCAACTCCTCCGCAGGGAATGCGGAGGGAGCAGCAGGAGCCGACGGAGGCAAGGCTGTCGTCTGTGTTTGGGAATGGGTGGTGCCCGCCACGCTGAACATGGCAGCGGTGAGGATGGGAAGCTGGAGTAGAAGTTTCATGAAAGGGAAGGAAGGTGGTTTCATGAGGAACACGACTGCCCCGTCCGAAACCCACGCGGGATTTTTTCAGCGCGGTGCTTTTTTGCGAATGCTCGTGCTGTATCCTGAAGGCATGACTACCAGTGACATCACTGTCTTCCGTCACGCCGCGTTGTGTGCCCTCGCAGCGAAGGCATTGTCTCTTTTTGCATTCAGCGGGATGCTCCCGGGGGCGAATGCCTCAGACTGGCCGCATCTTCACGGTCCGCTTCACAACAATGCCACGCCGGAGGTTGGATGGAAAAAGGAATGGCCTGCGGATGGACCTCCGGTGCTGTGGAAGGCTTCTGTGGGACGTGGTCTGGCGTCCTTCACTGTGGTTGGAGAGCGCGCGTACACCGTAGGCAATGATGGTGCGGATGAGGACAGCATTGTGTGCCTCGATCTGAATTCCGGAAAGGAACTCTGGCGGCATCGCTATCCCTGCAAGACGGCTGCGCACGAGATGCCGGTGGTGCCATTCGGCCCTGCGGCCACGCCCACGGTCGAGGATGGCTGTCTCTACATGCTCAGCAGGGAAGGGGATGTCTGGTGTCTTGACGCAGCGACAGGAAAGGTGATCTGGCAGAAGCACCTGATTGCCGACTTCAAAGGGAAGCGTCCCGTCTATGGCTATGCCAGCAGTGTGCTGGTGCACGAGGGCAAGGCCTATCTTGATGCCGGTGGTGGCGGACAATCCACGGTGTGCGTGGACGCGAAAACGGGCAATCTCTTGTGGGGCAAGGGCAGTGGTGAGGCCGGCTACGCATCACCAGCTTTGGTGAAGATGAGTGGGACCACGGCGCTCGCTTTGTTCAAAGGAGACAGCTTCCGCCTCTTGAAGCTCGATAACGGAGAGGAAATCGCGAGGCACGAGACAGTGACACGCGACTTCTGCAACTGCGCCAATCCACATGTCAAAGATGACATGGTCTTCATCTCGCACACAGGTGCTGATGGCAGCACGTTGCTGAAGTTTGCGGATGGAAAACTCACATCGCAATGGAATGATCGCAATTTGGGGTTGCTCTTCAACTCGGGTGTTCCTTGGGATGGGAAGCTCATCGTCTTCAATGACCAAAAGCGAGGGGTGAAGGAATTGCGCTGTCTCGATATGAAGACTGGGGAGACCGCGTGGGTGTCTGACGAGATCGACAAGGGCACGGCCATTCTCAGTGATGGGCATCTCCTCATCCTCACCAGTGTGGGAGAACTCATCCTGGCAAAGCCGCAACCGGACAGGCTGGAGGTGATGAGCCGCGTGCAGGTGCTGCCAGCAAAGACGTATGTCCTGCCCGTTTTGAGCCAGGGGAGACTCCTGTGCAAAAACAACGCGGGCGAAGTCGTTTGCCTCGATCTGCGCTGACCTCCTGGAGGCGTCTGACACAGACTGCCCTTCTGTATCTCAAGGTTTGTCCCGAATTTGACTGATTCGCCGGGGCATCCAATCCGTTGAAGACGTGCGATTTCCTTCTGCCGTAGTCTCCTTTCTCGAACCTGCCAAGTCTCATCACGCATGACGGATGCCAAGAACGCCAGCCTGCCCGATGAGGCAGGATTTATTTCTCCGGCATTGTTGCTGTCTGCCATCGTGAGTTCCTCGGACGATGCGATTGTCAGCAAGAATCTTTCCGGCATCATCACGAGCTGGAATCCCGGAGCGGAGAGGATCTTCGGCTACAGTGCTGAGGAGGCCATTGGCAGATCCATCACCATGGTCATTCCTGAAGAGAGGCAGGATGAGGAGCGGCAGATTCTGGAAAAGATCCGCAGTGGTCAAAGGGTGGAGCACTTCGACACGGTGCGCCGACGCAAGGACGGCACGGAGGTGCACGTCTCCCTGACCATCTCCCCGATTAAAGACCCTGACGGAAAAATCGTGGGAGCCTCAAAGATTGCACGGAATATCACCCAGAGAAAGCTTGCAGAGGAACTGGCGAGGAAACAGAGGGCCAAGCTGGAGGTGATCAATCAGGTGGGGACCTCGCTGGTAGCGGAGCGCGATCTGTCCGTGCTCGTGCAGGCCATCACGGATGCGGGGAAGGAGCTGAGTGGCGCCGCCTTTGGCGCGTTTTTCTACACCGCGCACAATGAGCAGGGGGAAGTGTTTACGCTCTACACCCTTTCCGGAGCACCGCGGGAGGCCTTTGAAAAATTCGGCATCCCGCGAAACACACCCATCTTCGAGCCAACTTTCCGCGGTACGGGCGTTGTACGCGTTCCGGACGTGACGTTGGATCCTCGCTACGGCAAGATGCCTCCCCACCATGGCATGCCGAAGGGGCACCTGCCTGTGCGCAGCTATCTTGCCGTGCCGGTGGCGTCCCGATCGGGTGAAGTCATTGGAGGCTTGTTCTTCGGGCATCCGGAGCCTGATGTCTTCAAGGAGGATGCGGAAGCGGCGGTCGTCGCCCTGGCTGCCCAGGCTGCTGTGGCGATTGAGAATGCCCGTCTGTATGACGCACTCGAGCGCGAGCTCACTCAGCAGCGTGTCATGGAGAGGGCTCTTCGGGAGAGTGAAGCGCTGAGCACCAGCGTGCTCAACAGCAGCGCGGATTGCATCAAGGTCATGGACCTCGAAGGCAGGCTCAGCTCCATGAATACTCCAGGCATTGAAGCATTTGATCTGGGGTCGTTCGATGACGTGAAGGGGAAGTTGTGGTCCGACCTCTGGGTAGAAGAAATGCGGGACGAAGTGCAGCGAGCAGTCGCGCAGGCAGCGGCAGGCTCGACCTCGAGATTCAATGGTCCCTGTGTGACTGCGAAGGGAGTTTCCAAATGGTGGGATGTGATAGTCACGCCGCTGCGCGACGCCGATGGAAAGGTCAACCGGCTTACCGCGACCTCGCGTGATATCACCGAGCAGCGCAAGACTTCAGAGGAGGCACTGGCCTCTGCCGCGGAAGCCGAGCGCCAGAGCCGCATGAAGGACGAGTTCCTGGCAACGCTTTCTCACGAGTTGAGGACGCCCCTGCAATCCATCCTCGGCTGGACGCAGATGCTGCGTTCAGGAGTGTGCGAGGAAGGTGAGCTCGAGCAGGGGTTGGAAGTCATCGACCGCAACGCGCAGGCTCAGACGAAGATCATTGAAGACCTTCTCGACATGAGTCGCATTCTCTCCGGCAAGGTGCGGCTCGATGTGCAACGCGTGCAGGTCGCCTCTGTCATTGAGTCCGCGTTGGAAACCGTCAAGCCGGCGGCGGACGCAAAAAATATCCGTCTGCAATCCATCTTGGATCCGCTGGCCCGGCCCATTTCGGGAGATCCGGCACGGCTACAGCAGGTCTTTTGGAATCTGCTCAGCAATGCCATCAAGTTCACGCCTCGTGATGGCCGGGTGCAGATCCTGCTGGAGCGGGTGAACTCACATCTGGAAGTCGTTGTTACGGACACGGGATGCGGCATTGAAGCGGACTTCCTACCCTACGTGTTCGAGCGTTTCCGGCAGGCAGATGCGTCTACAACGCGAAGGCATGGGGGGCTCGGACTGGGACTTGCGATTGTGAAAAATCTCACGGAACTGCATGGTGGCACGGCGAGGGTCAAGAGTCCTGGCGTGGGACAGGGTTCGACGTTTGTGATTTGCCTGCCACTCGCGCCCATCCACGTGGAGCCTGATGATGGCTCGCGCCGTCATCCAGATGCTGTGAATGGCGAGCGCACCATGGCGCCACCGCCGAAGCTCGATGGCATTTCCGTGCTGGTCGTGGATGACGAGGAAGATGCCCGCATGCTCATCGCCAAAATGCTGGCCAAAGCCGGGGCGCAAGTGCACAAGGCTGGCTCTGCGAAAGAGGCTATCGAGGAACTGAAACGTATCCTGCCCGATGTCCTGATCAGCGACATCGGGATGCCGGTTGCCGATGGCTATTCGCTGATTCGCTCCGTGCGCGCCCTGCCCGCCGAGCTTGGTGGCCGCGTCCCTGCGATCGCCCTGAGTGCCTACACGAGAACGGAGGATCGCATCCGCTCCATCTCAGAGGGATTCCAGATTCACCTTTCCAAACCGGCAGATGCGGTGGAGCTGCTCGCGGTGGTGCAGAGCTTGTTCAATGCGACGCGGAATGTGAGGGAATGAAACGAAATGGCGCGAGTGGCGGTGTGCCAACTCGCGCCATGAACGTGCAGTGCAGTCTGATCAACGGAACGACTTCGCGAAGTCATCCGACGTGGCCTTGGCCACGACCTTGGTCTTCTGGAAGGTGCTCGCTTCGCCCTTCTCCAGAAGGATCTTCTCGTAGTCCGCGGAGGACATGGGGAGGTCGATGGTCTTGTCCTGCCAGGTGGAGAGGAGGATGGTATTGGCCAGTTCCACGCTGCGGATGCCTTCTTCAGCAGGGGAGAGGAGTTTCTCGCCCTTGAGGATGGCGTTGGTGAAGTTCTGTAGAATCTCCACGTGCTGACCACCGCTGTTGTCCACGGGGATGTCCATGTGCCAGCTCTCGGGCATGGCGAAGGCGGCTTCGGCCTTCATGCAGAATTCGCTCATGGGCTGGCGGTTCCGCTGGAAGTGGATGCGGGTGCCATCGGTCACGGTGAGGCGGCCCTTTTCCGCGGAGATTTCCAGGCAGTTGCGGCCAGGAGCCTCACCCGTGGAGGTTACGAAGGTGGCGGTGGTGCCGTTCTTGTACTGGAAGACGGCGGTCACATCGTCCTCCACTTCGATCTCGTGGAAACGACCGAACTGGCAGAAGCCGCGGACGCTGTCCGGCATGCCGAAGAGCCACTGGAAGAGGTCCAGATTGTGGGGGCACTGGTTCATCAGCACGCCGCCGCCTTCACCCTTCCAGGTGCCGCGCCAGCCGCCGGTGGCGTAGTAGTAGTTCGTGCGGAACCAGTTCGTCACTTCCCAGTGGACGCGGCGCACTTCACCGAGTTCACCGCTGTCGATGAGGTCCTTCACCTTCTTGAAGACGGCGTTCGTGCGCATGTTGAACATGGCGGCGAAGATCTTCTTCTTGTCCGTGTGGGCAGCGATGAGGCGCTCGCAGTCCGCCTTGTGCACGGAGATGGGCTTCTCCACCAGCACGTGAAGGCCGGTCTTCAGGGCCTCAATGCCGATGGTGGTGTGGGAGAAGTGCGGGGTGCAGATGAGGATGGCATCAATGCGGCCGCTGTGGATCATGGCGTTCACATCGGTGAAGGGAGTCTCCCCCTCGATGAGCTTCGGGAGCGTGCCGACGCTCTCACAGAGCGCGGTCACGCGGAGGCCCTCCACCTTGCCTGCGCGGATGTTCATTAGGTGGGCTTTGCCCATGTTGCCAAGTCCAACGATGCCGAGTCTCACTGTATCCATGAGGCTGAGCGTAGAAGGGTGCAAAGCCGGGTGCAAATGCCAAATGATAAACTTAAATGACCTGAGTGGGAGGGACTCGGAAAGGCCGGAAGTGATCCCGGATTTTAGTTTTTCGCTTGGCAAGTTATTCACATGGCTTGAAATCTTGGTACATGGCAAAAGGCACCCTCCTCATCACCGGCGGCGCTGGTTACATCGGCTCCCACACCGTCAAGCAGCTGCTCCAACGGGGGGAGAAGGTCGTGGTGCTGGACAACCTCGTCTTCGGCCATCGGGAGGCCCTGCCGCTGGACCGGGTGACCCTTGTGGAGGGAGATATGGGGAATGCAGCTCTGGTGGAGAAGATATTCGCCGAGCACCAACCGGAGGCGGTCTTGCATTTTGCTGCTTTTGCCTTCGTGGGGGAGTCGGTGACGGATCCGCTGAAGTACTACCGGAACAACCTCGCCGCTCCGCTCACCCTTCTGGAGGCCATGCAACGTCATGGGGTGAAGGAATTCATCTTCTCCTCCACCTGCGCCACCTATGGGAATCCGCAGTTCATCCCCATGAACGAAACCCACCCCCAGGACCCGGTGAACCCGTATGGCGCCAGCAAGCATATGCTGGAGCGGGTGCTGAAGGACTGCGACACCGCCTGGGGACTGAAGTCGGTCTTCCTCCGTTACTTTAATGCCAGTGGCTGTGACCTTGAGGGTGAGATTGGGGAGGACCACAATCCCGAGACGCACCTCATCCCGCGCATCCTGATGGCGGCCACGGGGGAGCTCGAGAGCATCACCGTCTTCGGCACGGACTACCCGACCCCGGATGGCACCTGCATCCGCGACTACATCCATGTGAATGACCTGGCGGATGCCCATGCGCTGGCGCTGGAGCATCTGAGGAAGGGCGGGGAGAGCGTTGCGGTGAATCTCGGCACGGGACGTGGCTTCAGTGTGAGGGAGATCATTTCCACGGCTGAGCGGGTGACGGGGAAGACCATCCCGGTGACCTATGGACCCCGCCGGGCGGGCGACCCCCCGGAACTGGTGGCCGACCCCGCCAAGGCCAAGGCCCTGCTGGGCTGGGAGGCCCGGCACAAAGAACCGCAGGCACATATTGAATCTGCGTGGAAATGGATGACTGGTCCCCGGAAGGGCCGCTATGCCGCCACTTCGTGACATGAGCCCACCCGCCCAGAGGAGCGCGAATGGTCGCCAGCACAGGCGGCCCACAGGAGGGCTGACCGCATCGTCGGCATTCTCCCCATGAGCGCGCACCGTCAGGCCCAGCAAAAGCAGGCGAAAAACCGGCGCAGTGCCAAAAGTGGCAAAGGGGAAAAGATGCGCCTGAAGGCGGCGCATGAGAAGGAACTCATCGACGCGAGGCGCAGCAATCCGAACTACGCGGAACCCGATTTCCACCAGGCGGGGGATGCGAGCTTTGAGGATGATGACTTTGACCCGATGGCCATCCCGCCCACGGGACAGAAGCGGAAGCTGGTGGTGGGTCTCTTCCTGGTGCCGGTATGCATTGTGGCGGCAGTGACGCTGCTGGAATTGTTCTTCCGCGCCACGGTGGATGGGAAGTTCTGGAAGTCGGAGGGTTTTTGGTTCTTCACCTTTGGCTGCATGTTGTGGTTTGCGCTGGGCTGGTTCCGCATGCAGCCGGCGTGGCTGTATGTCTTTGCCCATGAGTTCACCCATGTCATCGCCGCGAAGCTGAGTGGCGGGAAGGTGCATGCCATGCACGTGTCCGACGAAGGGGGCTATATCGAGACGGACAAGACGAATGTCCTGATCACGCTGTCACCCTATCTGGTGCCTCTCTATACGGTGGTGATCTTTGCCATCTACGGTTTGCTGGAGGCGTTCGTCGACATGCACCGGGACGTCATGTGGACCCTGCCGTTTCTCGAGGTCACCATGTGGATTCGGTGGGCCTGGCTCGTGTACTTCTTCGTGGGGATGACCTGGTGCTTTCACATCACGTTCACCCTTGAGGTCTTGCGCACGGAGCAGAGTGACCTGGAGCACAATGGCGAATTCTTCTCCATCATCCTGATCTTCCTCACGAACCTCGCCCTCATCGGCGCGCTCTTCATTGTGGCATCGCCCACGGTAAACTGGATCGATGTGTGGGAGGACGCGAAAGGCATGGTGCTGTGGGCTTGGGAATATGTGAGCGCCCTTCGCTCGACGTGATGGAAGGTTGATGATATGTCGCAGCCTGCGACATGGGACATTCACAGCGACCGCTTTCTCTTGTTTTTCTGCAAGCCCTCGTGCTCACGGTGGTGCAAGCCTTGCTCTTGTGGGTGTTTGTGAGAGTGCTGCATTGGGGATTTTTCCCCTCCTTGCTCCTGGCGGGAGCGGTGGGAATGGGCATCTGGTACGCCCTTGTGAGCCTGTTGCGGAGCCGCGCGTCGCGAAAGGTCGAGTGAAGGCTTGACCCCGATTCCGCGATCCCCTAAGCGGTAGCCCAGCCCCTTTTTCATGCCTGATCCCGCTGTCCTCACCGTCTCTGCATTGACCCGCTCCATCCGCTCACTCCTTGAGGAGCAGGTGGGAGACGTGTGGGTCGAGGGGGAAATCAGCAACCATCGCCTGCAGAGCTCCGGGCACCAGTATTTCACGCTGAAGGACGAGACGGCGCAGATCTCTTGTGTGCTCTTCCGAAATGCCGGCGCTCGTCTGCCCATGCCGCTGCGGGATGGCATGCAGGTGCAGATCTTCGGCGGGCTCACCGTGTATGAGGCACGCGGGAACTACCAGATCATCGTCCGCACCGTGCAGCCGAAGGGGCAGGGGAGCCTGCAGCAGCGCTTCGAGGCATTGAAGCTGAAGCTCGCAGCGGAAGGGCTCTTTGACATGGAATGGAAGAAGCCCATTCCGCGTTTCCCCCGTTGCGTGGCGCTGGTCACTTCGCCCACGGGCGCGGCCATTCGTGACATGCTGAACATCCTCACCCGTCGTGCCCCGTGGGTGCGGGTGATGGTGTTCCCTGTGCGCGTGCAGGGGCAGGGTGCAGAGCAGGAGATTGCGAAGGCGATTGAGCTCCTGAATCGTGCTGAAGAAATCGACCTGCCTGTGCCGGATACCATCGTGGTAGGTCGCGGAGGCGGCAGCCTGGAGGACCTGTGGAACTTCAACGAGGAGGTTGTGGCGCGTGCCATCTTTGCCTCGGAGATTCCCATCATCTCCGCAGTGGGACACGAGATCGACTTTACCATTGCCGACTTCGTGGCGGACTTGCGTGCGCCAACACCCAGCGCTGCGGCCGAGTTGCTCGCGCCCGACGTCACGGAACTGCGCCGGCACTTTGACGCACTCGACAAGCGTCTCTCCTTCCGGGTGAATGCCACCCTGGAGCAGCATGAGCGTGTGCTGGAGCTCATGGACAAGGGCGCGCTGCACCGCGAGCCCGTGCGTCTGCTGCGTGATGCCGAGCAGCGCGTGGATGATGCGGAGAGCAGCTTCCATGACGCGCTCTCCGGCTTCTGGCGCGAAATCGAAGATACGCTCATCCATCACCAGCATGCCCTGGAGCGCTTCCAGCCGACTCGCCTTCTGACCGACGCAGGACACCGCATGGACCTGCTGCAGCACCGCCTTGCGAGCATGGTGCGCCAGCGCATCACTCAAGACGACGAGCGCATCCGCTCGATGCGCAAGCTCCTGAAGAGTCTCGGGCCGGATGGCGTGCTGGCTCGTGGCTTCTCCATGACTACCGACCCGACGGGCAAGGCAATCTCCGATGCCACCAAGGTGCGTGTGGGGGACATGCTGATCACGAAGTTCGCAAATGGCAGTGTCTCCAGCGTGGCGACGGGGAACAAGTGAGAGGTGAGGCCGGGCCTCACCCAAGGATCGGGGACATTCCTGTCCCCGCTGTGGGCTGGCGATCACCTTGAAGCTTCGATATCAAAGGAGTTGCCACCGCAAATCGGGGACAGGAATGCCCCGCTCCTTGACGGCACCCAAAGTACACTCGGCCCACGTTTTAGATCCTTGGATGAACCTCCGACTGCCGCAATACGCACGTTTGTTATCATGGAGCCTGTTGCTCCTGATCATGGGCATTCTGACGAGCTGTGTGGGGTACATCCCTCCTCACTCCGGTGAGAGTGTGCATCGGGACATTGTCTTCGCCCGGACACCTCAGCGCGATCTGAAGCTGGACCTCTATGTGCCGGAGACCAAAACCAAGGAGCCTCCACCCGTCGTGATCTGGATGTACGGCGGAAGCTGGAAGTTCGGGTGGAAGGACATTCACGTCGTGCTCAGGGATCTCTCCCACCACGGTTTCGCTGTTGCCTCGATCCAGTACCGCTTCAGCAAGGAAGCTCCGTTTCCCGCTCAGTTGCAGGATGCCCGCGCCGCTGTGGCATGGCTTCAAGAAAACGGCGCACGCTACGGTGTGGACGGCTCGCGTATTGGCGTGAGCGGCGAATCTGCAGGTGCGCACATCGCAGCACTGCTTGGAGTGCTGGATGGTCCGCCAGACATTCGTGCCGTGTGCGCGTTTTCACCACCCGCAAATCTCGTCGCGCTGTATGAAAAGCATGCGTGGACGGGCAATCAGACCATTGCCAATCTTTTGCGTGCGCGACTTCCGGCGCATAACGATCTCGCCGCGGCTGCCAGCCCCACCTTCAACGTGCGCCGTGGCGCTTCCCCATTCCTCATTCTTCACGGCCGTCTCGATCCCCTTGTGCCCGTGCAGCAAAGCGAGGAACTCAACGACGCCTTGCATGCGCATGGGGTGGAGTCCACCCTCAAGGTTTTCCCGAACAAAGCGCACTGGTTCAGCATCAATCAGAAGGAGATTGCTGGGGTGGCAAAGTTCTTCCACCGGCACCTTGATTGAGCGAGGCTTGTGGCTGGCAATTACAGATCGGCGTCTTTGAGTGACTGCATCATCCACTCATTGTTCCACTGCACGGCCGCACGAATCATCTCCTCTTCATACGCATTGCGGGCGTCGTGACGCACAGAGGGCTTCTGAAACAGCTCGTCGAAGTGGAAAAAGGGGCGCAGTTCTATCGGAATCTGGGGCCACATCCTCCATGCTAACAGCCTTGGATCGATGGGGCGATTCTTGTCGGGCTTGTTTTGCCTCGCCCATACGTCGTAGAGGTCCAGCATGCCGGGCTTGAGGCGGCAGCTGTCTGGAGTCATGCCGATGGTGCCATCACTCAATCTGAGCAGATAGGGCCAGAATTCAGGAGGGTAGGCTTTCAATTCCTTTTCACTCAAGACCGGTTGCGGAGCGTCCACGTTCATGGACATTTGCGCGGTCATGCGCTCGACGAACTGCTCGCGAATCAGGTGTATGGCGACTCCATTCTTCCAAAGGGCGATGCTTTCCTTCCAAACTTCTGGCAGTTCTTGGCCATAAGGCAGCGACCTGAGGGTGATGCCCAGCAGGAAGAAGGTGCCATTCACCTCCTTGACCAGGGGGATGAAATCTTCGAGTTGGTAGTCATTCTTGGGCACCTTCACGGCACGCCAAATGCGGCGCGTGCGGAGTGTCTCCACATGTTTCCCTCGGCGGCGATGGTCCGCAGAAATGGTCTGCAACCAAAAGCATCCCGGACTTATCGGTCCATGGCTGTGCGCGGGTGGCGCAACGCAATCCAGCCACGCGTGTAGGCGGGTGCCATCCGCAAGGGTGAGTGCGGTCTCTTCGCAGGGGTGGAACCCCAATAGCGCATTGGAGCCATCGTGCTCCGGCACGCATCGCATCAGCTCATTTCCCTGCGTGGCGAAGTCGGGGTCACGCCGCCGGATGCGGAACATGATTCGCCTGAGGTTGGGATTGTCCCGCAGGAGATGTTGCAGTGCCTCGTAGCATCCTCCGTTGATGAGATTGAGCAGGAGTACGGGCGTGAGTACGGTGCCCAGTCCTCTTGCTTCATACTTTCTCAATTCGGTAATGTGCTGGTCAGACGCGAGGCCGTGCAGAAACGTGATGATGTGTCCGCCTTGACCATCACCTTGGAGAAAGAGAGGAATCTCCCAGGGTTTCACGAGAGGTATCAGTGGTGAGAGCTTCTGCTCCACCCACTGCAGGTCCTCCTTGCTGTATCCCATCGTGAGGTGCACTTCTGAAATGACCTTCCCCTTGTGTCCATAGCCATTCTCTCCATAAGGCTGGCCACCTTCAAAGGTCGCGCCCAGATCCAAAAGCAAGTCTGAAAGAGTCCAGTCCCGCTGCTGGATGGCCAGCATCAGCGGCAGATTCCTTCCTGCACAGTCGAGCCCTTGAGGGGTGGCTCCATGGGAGAGCAGCAATCCGATGATCTTGTCCGCTTCTTCCTCGTGCTTCTCCCGCCCTTCCTTGATCGCATAGGAGAGGGCGCTGTGCCATTCGTTGAAGTTTCGCTCCAGGATCCAGCAGGGGACGTTGGGATTGGCTCCACGCTCGAGCAGAAGCTGCACCGCCTCGGAACGCACGCATCGCACCGCAGCCTCCAGAAGCACATCGAGGACGCACGTGCTTTGTTGGGAAAGTTGCTCTTCAAAGCGGAGTTGATCCCGGTAACCGCTGAATCTCGGGACAGGGCCTTCCGGCAAATCATCCCGACTGAGGAGGCATTGCAGCAGGGAGTTGTGTTTGGCGATGATGGCGCAGGCCCCGATTTCGGCGGCGGCCGGAGCTTCCAGACGGACCGTTGGCAGGCGCCGCGGTATCCAGGTGGAGAGAGCTTCAGCTTCCTTTTCCGTCGATGGAATCCCGCTGCTGTCATTGATCGGCACCGAGAGAGCATCACCCTCCAGAAGATGCGCCGCACCGGCGAGGAAATTTCCCTGGGCGGTGGGCGAGATTCTTGGCCAGAGAAGGTCGGCGAGCGTGCACAGCCCGTGTCTTCCTGCCATCCACGCACGTTGCTCAAATAAGGGCGTGAGTTGGACCATGACATTGCCGGACAGGCTCAGAGCCAGCTCTTCCAATCTGTCCAAGGTCCCATACCGGACTGCCGGATCCCACATGCCTGCGCAGCGCAACCTGAACCCGTAGTGCATCCAGTCTACGATGCCCTCGGGCCGCTCGGTGGTGGCCTTGGCGAGGTCTTGGAGGAGTTCTGGAATGCTCCGGTTGTCTTCCTGCGAATTCATCGTGTCTCGGCTTTATCCCATTTCCATGCTCGAAATGATGTCACAGCAAGTCCCTGTCTTCAGTGCAGGGGGGGAGTTTTTCCACGGCGAACATTGCGCCACTGAGCCGTTTTGCATCAAGGAACTTCGCCTGCGATGAAGCGAAAAGAAAACACGGCGCCCGCGAAGGACGCCGTGTTTGTTCAGTTCAAGCTGTCAGTGGAGACCTCGGCCTACAGGCTCTTCACCTGCACATCCTTGAAGCTCACCGGATCGCTGTGGCCAGCGAAGCCGAAGAAGCCATTGGTACGGTTCAGGCCGGGGTGTGCCTTCGGAGCGTCGGGCTTGGAGCCCATCACCGTGGAGGGATCCACCTTGCTGAGGTCGGCATCAAGAATGACGGTGCCATTGAGCTCCACCTTGATGGTGCTGCCCTTCACGGTCACTTCCTGGAAGTTCCACTCACCGGCGGGGCGGGTGTATCCACGTTGCGCGGCGACCATGCCGTAGGCGCTGCCATGGAACTGACGCGCGTCGAGTTTGGCGTATTTCTCCGCGTCGTTGTCGAGCACTTGAAGTTCGGTCATGCCCACGTAGGCCGTGTCACCCTGTCCAGGATAGCGAATCGCCAGGCCGTTGTTTCCACCCGCCGGCACCTTGAATTCCACGCGCGCGGCGAAGTCTTTCAGGTCCTGGTTCCAGTACACTGTGCCGCCCTTCTTGTCTTTGCAGCGGATGGCTCCGTCCACGACTTCGTAGTTCTCCAGGGGACCGGCCCATCCATCGAAGTCTTTGCCGTTCCACACGCTCTTGAAGCCCTCACCGCCCTTGCTGGAGAGAATCTTGTTGGCCTCTTCCGCTCCAATTTCACGGATGAAGATGTTCTTCCAACGGATCTCGCCACCGTGGGTTTGGAGCTGGATGGGTCCCTTCGCAGGCACCGGGCGCGGGGCGGGGGGAGGGGTGTTGCCCTTCGGCTTGGCCTTGTCGTAGTAGTTTTCGAGGATGGCGTGATCCACCACGAGCTGGTCATTGAGCCAGATGCTCACGCGGCTGCCCACCATGACGATGCGGAACTTGTTCCATTCACCGAAGGCCTTGTCCGCTTTCACGAGCGGGTCCTTGCCGGGATTGCCGGCGGCGTTGTTCCAGAGACCACCGGAGCCCTTGGGCTTGCCCAGTTGCACGGCCTTCTCATCGCTTTCCGTGGAGTCCCAGATCTGCACCTGGGGCACACCGCGAAGGTAGATGCCGCTGTCTGCCTTGGGCACGGTCTTGTACTCGACGAGAAGCTCGAAGTCACCGTAGTCCTTCTCCGTGGTCGCGTAGTCGCCGAAGCCATCGTTCACCAGTTCATCGCCTTCCACATACCAGTGGGGCTTGCCGGTCTTGTCACTGACCTCCATCATCTTGGCGGTCCACTTTTCGATTTGCGCCTTGCGCTCTGCCTCCGGCATTTCGAGGAGCTTGCGATGGTCAAAGGTGCTGCCGCCGCGCCAACCAGTGAGATCCTTCTTGTTGAAGAGAGCCGTGAATCCCGCGGGCGGTTCCGCTGCGGAAGTGAAGCCGGCCACCAGGGCAAAGGCGGAGAGTAGTAGGGTGCGTTTCATGAAGAATACAATGCAGGGCGGACAATTACGCGCCCCATCTTGAAGTGTTTCGTCGGGTACTTCTAGGATTGTGCACAATGATACGCTTCTTGTGCATCGGCCTTAGGCCTGGCCTAATTCACCGCCGCACCTGTGCGCGTCGCTTCGATGAAACGCCTTACCTTTTCCAGGTTCTTCACACCGGGTGAGGCATCCTCCACCCCGCTGGCCACATCCACCACCTGAGGGTGCACGCCAGCCACGGCTTCAGCGACATTCTCAGGTGTGAGTCCACCTGCCAGCCACAGATGGCGTTCTGGATAGCGTTGCTTGAACTCCTGAGCGAGCTTCCACGGAAACGTCTCGCCAATGCCGCCACGCATGCCGGGATGGTACGCATCCAGCAGAATGTTCTGCACCGGGAATGCTGCGACACCATCAAGGCTGGACTCATCCTTTACCTGGATGGCCTTGATGACATTCAGGCCTTGCTCCACGAGACGCGCGCAAAAATCGGGAGTCTCATCGCCGTGCAGTTGCACGAAGGAAAGACCGACGGATGCGGCAGTATCCTGCACGTCGTTAGCCTCGGCGTTCACAAAGAGACCGACAAGCTTTGTTGTCCCTGGAATCTCGCGCGCCCAAGTCAGAGCCGATTCGAGCGGCAGATGCCGCTTCGATTTTGGCCAGAAGTTCAGGCCGAGGTAATCCACGCCCAGTTCCGCAATGGCCAGCGCCTGCTCACGTTGCGTCACTCCGCAGATTTTCACCCGGCAGTTTTCATGCGGCAGGATGGGGGATGACGGATTGGATTCGGACATGGGGGCCGACATTGAATCATGGATACGAGTGGATTCAACTCATGAGGCGTAGCGGGCGCTGGGAAAAATACAGAAGGCTTCTCCAGAAGCCTTGTTTCATGGTGGCATTGCCCATGATTCACCAGGAATGATATGCGATGTCGAGGGGCGATAGACAGCCCGAAGCGTTTGTTCTCCAGACGCGTGAAATGATAGGGCGTGCGGGCGTGAAAGGCTTCTGGAGAAGCCTTCTACATTGTGGCTGCACGCGCGCAAAGGACTACTTTGTCCCCTTCGCCGGCAGCACATTGCCTGCCGCATTCATCAGCGCATCCAGATTGAGCGGCAGGGGGACCTGGCCGCGGACACGAGCGTCACTTTGGGCAGCGCGGAAGGCGGCGGCATCTTCGGGACGCGACAGGAAGACCACGGGCGGTGCGGTGACGGCGCCAGTATGCACCTTGGTGTAGACCTTGGCCAGGAAACGATCCAGCAGGATGCCGCTGATGTCCGGCAGATCGATCGCGAAGATGAAAAGGGCGTACTCGCGCTGTAGGGCGCGCTCAAAGGCGTGCTCCGCATTGGCGGCGTCATCGAGTTCGCAGTGACGGAAGGCGGTCAGCAACTCACGAATGAGGCGCCGGTTCGGCAGGGAGGCATCGGCGACTAGGACACGCGGAGTGGGCTCGGGCATGCCTCACCCATAGAGAGAAAAAGCAGGTGTCAATCGCACAAAGTCCGCAGGATGGTCGCCCGTAGGCTCGTAATTTCCGCTTGCCTTAATCGACTACGCTCTCGACACTTATTCCCATGCCCCGCACAACCCCAGAGTTGGAGCCCCGTACCCCCCGTTCCAGCGGGGAGGAGCGCAAACAGCGCACCATGTGCGAAAAAACGCGCAAGAGCCTCATTGAGAAGCTCGACAACTGGGAGGACCATCGCGTCTGGGATGAGTTTTATCAGACCTACTGGCGTCTGATCTTCAGTGTGGCCACGAAGGCTGGCCTGACCCGCGAGGAGGCATTCGATGTGGTGCAGGAAACCATTCTGGCCATCGCGCGCCAGGTGAAGAAGGGGCAGTACGATCCTCGTGCTGGTTCCTTCAAGGCGTGGCTCCTGCAGATGACGCGCTGGCGTATCCTGGATGTCTTCCGCGCTCGCAAGCGTCAGCCCTCCCTTGCCGACCAGGGCAATGAGCACTCGGAAAATGCCGAGCTCGCCATGGAGCGGCTGACGCACGAGAAGGACAACGTGCTGGAAAAAGTGTGGGACAAGGAGTGGAAGGACAACATCACCTCCGCTGCACTGGAGCGGGTGAAGAGCCGCGTTTCACCGCGCCAATTCCAGATTTTCGACTGCTATGTGCTGAAAGGTTGGGGCGTGAAGAAGACGGCCGAGGTGCTGGGCATCAATGCCGCCCAGGTCTATCTGGCGAAACATCGCGTCGGTGCCCTCGTCAAAAAAGAGGTGCAGGGACTGGAAAGCACCATGCTCTAAGGCGGATTCCGGATTGGTCATTCAGCAGGGTTTTTATGCGCGCTCCGCTGGAAGGTTGGGCGAACGCCTGCTAGAATTCCGCTGTCCCATTCTTTCATGCCTCCTCCCAAGCCTGCCCAGGAGCAGCCAGCGGCATCGCCTGCTGCCGGAGGTCCATCTTCAGGCATGAAGCCCGGAAGCGCCCGGGGCAGTGGACAGGCGCGGACCTCACAGGAGCCGCTGAGCTCCCGGGATGAGGACATCCCGATTCCGGATCTCAAGCTCATCCGCCGCATCGGCTCCGGTGCCTATGGTGAAGTGTGGCTGGCCCAGACAATCACCGGTGCCCTGCGTGCCGTGAAGGTGGTATGGCGGGAGGACTTTGAGTACGAGAAGACCTTCCACCGGGAGTTCGAAGGCATTCAGCAATTTGAGCCCATCTCCCGCGGACATCCCGGGTTGGTGAATGTGCTCCACGTAGGGTGGAACGAAAACCGTGGCTTCTATTACTATGTGATGGAACTGGCGGACGATGCCGATCGTGGAAAAGACATCGACATCACAACCTACGTGCCCCGCACGCTGACCACGGATTTCAAGACACATGGCCGGCTGAATCTCGAGTTCTGCAAACAGACCGGCATCTATCTGGCGGATGCGCTGGGATACATGCACAGCTACGGGCTCACGCACCGCGACATCAAGCCGTCCAACATCATCTTTGTGGGAGGCGTGTGCAAACTGGCGGACATCGGCCTCGTGGCTGCGCATGGCGAGCGTTCGTTCGTGGGCACAGAGGGCTTTGTGCCGCCGGAGGGCCCGGGTACCTTTGCTTCGGACATCTACAGCCTTGGGAAAGTGCTGTATGAAATCAGCTCGGGGAAGGACCGCATGGAGTTCCCCGAGGTGCCGGACGATCTCACGGCAGGCGAGTGGAAGCTGTGGCGCGAGTGGAATGGCGTTATCTGCCAGGCGTGTGCGCCGAATCTGAAGGAGCGCTTTGCCAGTGCTGCGGACTTTGCCGAGGCACTGCGGACCGTGGGAGTACCGAAGCCGGTGCCCATGAGCAGCCGCCTGTGGGGCGCTGCCTGGCGATTGGTGTTGGGCTCGTTTCTTTTTGGCGCGCTGCTCGCTGTCTCCAAGCGCACTGCGGAGTGGCGCTATGTGGTGCAGGCACCGGAGTCTCGCGAGCTGACGCCCGAGGAGATTGCCCAGGCAAAGCTCCCACGTCAGGGCCGGATGTGGCTGAACAGCTTCGACCTCAAGTTCAACTGGAAGGGAGATCGCCATGTGGCGGAGAAGCCGGTGACGCTGGAGTCGCTGCAGCGTTTCCTGGATGACAGCATGCAGTCCTTCGAGGGCGAAGTGGTTCCCACCTTCCCAAAGGGCGGAAAGCCGGAGTATCCGGTGGTCGTTCCCAAGACGGATGCGGACGCCTTTGCCGAATGGATGACGAAGTACGATCAGGAGGCCGGCGCGCTGGATGCCAACTACGAGTACGCCTGGAAGCAGGATACGAGCGTGAAGCGCAGCGCGGCGAACGCGGACTGGGTTGCCTTCCGTCTGGAGGTGGTGCGGCTGCACTTCGGCCATGTGATCGTGGAAAGTTCTCCTGGCAGGGCGGAAGTCATGAACAATGGTGTCGCCCTGGGACCTACGCCGCTCGCGCTCACGCGCATGAAGGTGGGAAATGCCGAGTTCGTGGTGAATCTTCCCGGCTACAAGCGTGAGGTACTCAAGGGCAAGGTGGAGGAAGGGAAGACGCTCAAGCTCGTGGCAAAACTCAAGCCTACGGATGCGGTGGCATTCGGCAGGAAGTGGAAGAATTCCCTGGGCATGGACTTCGTGCCGCTGGGAGATGTGCTCATGGCTGCGACCGAGACCCGCCGTGCGGACTACGCTACGTTCCTGCGCACGCTTCCCACATCGCAGCCTCCGCTGGTCGACGTGCGTTCTGACGTGACCCTGCCCATGACCCACGTGAGCCGCACGGATGCGGAACTCTTCTGCAAGTGGCTCACGATGGTGGAGCGCACTCGTGGCTTGCTGGAGCCGAGTCAGAGCTACCGACTGCCTACGGATGACGAGTGGAGCATGGCGGCGGGACTTCCGCGCGAGCGTGGTGATTCCCCGGCCTCACGCAGCCAGCGCGCGTTGGGCATCTATCCGTGGGGCTTCAGCTGGCCGCCGAGCCCGGTCCCTGGGAACATGTGGGACCGCACCGCCGCCACCAAGGCAAAACGCAAGGACGGCATTGAGGACTTCAACGATGGCTTTGCCGACTTGTCCCCCGTCGGTTCGTTTGAGCCGAATGAAAATGGACTGCGTGACCTTGCCGGGAATGTCTGGGAATGGGTGCAGGACGATTTTGGCGGCGAAGATCAAAAACTGCGCCGACTGGGTGCGGTACGAGGTGGTGGCTTCCGTTCCGGAAACAAGGACGAGCTTCTCGCTTCCCATCGCAAAGCCATGCCCCCAGGGACTCGCGGAGATGAGATTGGTTTCCGCGTGGTGCTCAGCGAAGAGGGCGTGACAGCCCGCCAAGATGATGAGTGATTTTTTCTCCTACGTGGGAGAGAAATTGCGAGGCGGATTGCTGTAAAAATCAGGAAAATTTCTGATCTCCTCAGACGCAGATCTTAGAATTTAGATTAAGTGTTCGTGTGAACATAAATCTTTCTGTTGTAATTTTTGAACGGGCAGTCACAATGGCCTATCTTAAATTTTCGGACTGCCTAATCATTTGAGGTTGTTGTACCTAGAGATGGAGTAAAATATGTTTTAGCGGAGAAACTGAAAACGTCACACTGTCTGCTGTTTCGCAATTTTCACAATACGCGCATATTTGGATTGCATTTTTGATTATTACCTGTCATCATTCTGAGTATTCCAGCTATTCGTTTACGAAAAAGCTTGCTAATTTTTGGAATTTATGGAAATTTAAGTCGCACATTCTCAAATAAGCTCGCTCGTAAGCTTTTTGCACACACTCTCCCGACTCCCCACCTGCATCTCACACCCAACCTTATTGCCAACTAACATGGCTGAATCCTCCCCTGAGTTGATGACGGTCAAAGAGACCGCCGAGTACCTCCGCATTCCGCTGCCGACGGTGTATTACCTCGTGCAGCGCGGACAGCTCCCGGCAGTCCAGATCGGTGGACGGTGGCGCATCAAGCGCAGCCTTCTGGATCGCGATGTGCTGCGGAAGGAAGAAGAAACAGGCCAGCCCACCGTGCTTGTGGTTGATGATGATCCTGCGCTGCAGGCTCTCTTCAAGCAGTTCTTGAAGAAGGCCAACCTCGCTCGCCTCGTGGTGGGCTCTGGTGCGGAAGCGCTCAGCATGGCCAAGAAGCAGAAGTTCGACTTCGTCTTCCTGGACCTCAAGCTTCCTGACATTCCGGGGGATGAGGTATACATGCAACTCAAGGCGCTGGATCCCGATCTGCCAATCGTGGTGATTACCGGATATCCGGACAGTGAAATCCTTAGCAAGATTTTGGCTACCGGACCTGTGACGGTGATCAAGAAGCCCCTCGAGTTTGATCAGCTTAACAAGGCTGTGAAGCAGCTCGGACACAAAGGTGCTGAGGCTGTAGCTTAAGCTGTCACCTCTGAGAGGTACGGCATCCCGCAGCGCCGTCACTTCGGCGCATGGGATCGGGGAGGTGTCGGCAATACACCTTGCTGATTTGCATCGACCGATGAAGAGTTGGCGGCATCATGGTCCGCCCACTCATCATCACGATTATGGCGATGCTCTGGTCGCTGCCGCCATGCATGGCTGCGCCGCCTGCCGATGACCTCCAGCGGATGGAAGGTTCATGGACAGTGAAGTATGCGGAGAAGGGGAACAAGCCCGTGTCCACCCAGGAGGCGAAGGCGATGACGCTGCGCATCACGGGACCGGTTTTCTCCATCATGGTCGACGGGAAGGTGGTGAACAATGCCACGCTCTCCGTAGACGCCACCAAGGAACCGAAGCAGTTCAAAATGGCCTCGCCCGACGGGAAGCAGTCCGTTCTGGGCATCTACAAGATTGAGCCCGAGGAAATCCGCCTCTGCTGGGACAACTCGCCGGGAAAGAGGCCTGTCACTTTCAGTGGCATCAATGAGTCCGGGTCGCTGGTATACTTCCGGCTGGTGAAGGCGAAGTTGTAGGATGTGGCCTTCAGGGAGGTGAATTCTGCGACAGCGCGGAATCCGGTGAAATGCGGGAGGGGTGCGGCGCGTTAGCCCGGAGATCATGGGGACGCGTGTGGCCTGGCTGCTAAGCTCCGTTGTCGGTTTCGCTACAGCGACAGCCGTGGAGAGTCTTGCCGCCGCGCCTGACTTCGCGCGTGAAGTGCGTCCCATCCTTGAGGCGAAGTGCTTCTCCTGTCATGGGCAGAAGGAACAGAAGGCCGGTGTTGCGTTTCACACGCACTATCATGCGCATCGTCCGGCAGATTCCGGTGAGCCGGTGATGGTACCAGGCCAGCCCGAGGAGAGCTTGCTCTACAAGTTGCTTGTAACGGCGGATGAAGAGAAGCGGATGCCCAAGGACAAGAAGCCGCTCACGTCGGCCCAAGTGCAGGTAATCAAGGAGTGGATCTCGCAGGGAGCACCGTGGCCGGATGACGGATGGCGGCCTCCTGCGCATTGGGCCTATGTAAAGCCAGTGGCCGCGGGACTGCCGGACAAGGGGAGTCATCCTGTGGATGCTTTCATCAATGCGCGTCTGAAGAAAGAAGGGCTCACGCCCAATCCCGCTGCCCAACCCGAAATCTTGGTGCGCCGTTTGTTCCTCGATGTCATCGGTCTCCCGCCGACCATCGCTGAGGTGGATGCCTATGCAGCGAATCCAACGGAAGAGGCCTACGCCAAGCTGGTGGACTCACTCCTGGCGCGACCGCAGTTTGGCGAGAAGTGGGCCCGACCCTGGCTGGACCTCGCGAGGTATGCGGATTCGGATGGCTACCAGCGTGATGGTTTCCGCCAGGTCTGGCCATACCGCGATTGGGTGGTGAAGGCGTTGAATGATGACATGCCGTTTGATCAATTCACGATCGAGCAGCTTGCGGGCGATCTCCTGCCGCAGGCGACACCGCAGCAACTGGTCGCCACCGGATTTCATCGTAATGCCACACTCAATCTCGAAGCGGGCACCGATCCGGAAGAAGATCGTGTGAAGCAACTCGTCGACCGCGTGAATACCACCGGCACGGTATGGCTGGGTGCCAGTCTCGGGTGTGCGCAGTGCCACAACCACAAGTACGATCCGATCACCTCCAAGGAGTATTACCAGGTCCTGGCTTTCTTCAACAATACGCCGGTGGAGAGCCAGCAGGCACCCAAGGGCGCGCGCATGAGTTACATCGGCCCGGACTTCGTGATGGGCTCCTCACCTGAGGCCGTGGCACTGGCCAAAGCTGCGCAGAAAGATCTGGCCCTGTCCATGAAGCGCTACGAGGAGGCGGTGCAAGACAAGTGGGGAGAATTGGAGGAAGATACTGCGCGTGTGGCAAAACTGAAGCCGGGGCAGCGTGACCTTCTGCAGACGCCGGCGCAGGATCGCGACTTTGATGTATGCAGCAGGGTGCATCGCAGTCTCTTCAAGGGGGACACTCGATTGGACAAACTTCAGGACGTGGTGCAGCGGGGTCGAAAGAAGGTGGCAGAGGTGGGTGTCACGCGCACGGCCGTCATGCGTGATGAAGCCATGCGTGAGACCCGTATCATGCAGCGTGGTGATTTCCTCATGCCGGGAGCGAAGGTGGCGCCAGCGACTCCCGCCGCCTTGCACGCCTTTCAAAAGGATGCGCCATCCAACCGCCTCGGCTTTGCCCAGTGGCTGGTGTCGGAGGAGAATCCACTGGTGGGGCGTGTTGCGGTGAACCGTTGGTGGGCGGAGTTGTTCGGCCAGCCCATCGTGTCCACCATGGAGGACTTCGGGCTTCAGGGGGACAAGCCTACACACCCTGAGCTGCTCGACTGGCTGGCCGTTACTTTTGTGGAGACAGATGGATGGAGCTTCAAGAAGACGCTGCGTCGCATTCTTTTGAGCGAGACGTACCGGCGTGCTTCTGCAGCGCGTCCTGAGCTGCTGGAACGCGACCCACTGAACAAGCTGTTCGCGCGGAATGGTGGCATTCGTTTGGAGGCAGAAGCCATCCGTGATCAGGGACTTGCGGTAAGTGGACTGCTCTCCCCCAAGATGGGTGGACCGCCGGTGAAACCGGTGCAGCCTCCGGGCGTGTGGCGAGTCACAGGGGAGGTGGACAACAACTATACCACCTCCAAAGGGGAGGATGCTCACCGGCGAGGCCTCTACACGATTTGGAGGCGGCATGCACACTATCCGAGCTTTGCCACTTTCGACGCGCCGAACCGTGGCGCGTGCACGGTGCAGCGCACCCGAAGCAACACTCCTTTGCAGGCGCTCACGCTGATGAATGATCCCGCCTATGTGGAGATGACTCACGCACTGGCGAAACGCCTCTCTGTGCACCCGGGCAAGGACCTGCGTGAGTCACTGGCCTTCGGCTTCCGTACCGTGCTGGCGCGTCCACCCTCCAGCAGTGAGCTTGATTCGCTGGTGTCGGTCTATGAAGAGGGGAGAGGCTCGTTGAATGACGCCGGAGCAGCGTGGTTCGATGTCGCGAGCGTGCTGATGAACCTTCACGAAACGATCACCAAACCATGAGATACCATGATACATCATGGATGAGTGCCGGTGACGCAGGGGCGTTGCCCAACCTGCTGCACCGCCGGGCCTTGTTGCGAGGCATGACGGCTGGCATGGGAACACTGGCTCTCAACTCCCTGATCGAGCCGGGGCTCTTCGCTGCTGCGTCAGATGCTGGCCTGGCGCACTTCGAGCCCAAGGCTCGTCGGGTGATTTTCATGCACATGGTGGGTGCGCCTTCGCAGCTCGACCTCTTTGACTACAAGCCCATGCTGCAGAAGCATGATCGGCAGCTCTGCCCGGATGAGTTCATCAAGGGCAAGCGCTTTGCCTTCATCCGTGGGCACCCCAAGCTCCTGGGCACATGCTATCGATTCGACCGTTGCGGAGCAGGTGGGACGGAGATTTCTGAACTGCTGCCAAACCTCCAGACCGTGGCTGATGACATCTGCGTGGTGCGCAGTATGACCACCCAGGATTTCAATCACGGTCCGGCACAGTTGTTCTTCCACACCGGCCTGAATCGACCGGGGAATCCAAGCGTGGGCTCATGGGTGAGCTATGGCCTGGGGAGCCCGAATGCAAATCTGCCAGCGTACGTGGTGTTCGTTTCCGGCAAGATTCCCGGAGCAGGCAGCGCACTGTGGGGAAATGGTTTCCTGCCGAGCATTCACCAGGGCATTGAGTTTCGCAGTGCTGGTGAGCCTGTGCTTTTTCTGAACAATCCCCAAGGGATGGATGCCGGGCGGAGGCGTCGCATCATTGATGGTGTGCAGGCGCTCAATCAACAGCAGTTCACACAGACCGGGGATCCGGAGATTCTCACGCGCATGGGCCAGTATGAGATGGCCTTCCGGATGCAGACCAGCGTGCCGGAACTGATGAATTTGAAGGATGAGCCCCAGCATGTGCTTGATCTGTATGGGGAAGGAGAGTTCGCCCGCCAGTGCATCTATGCGCGTCGTCTTGCCGAGCGAGGAGTGCGATTCATCGAGCTCTTCCACGCGGACTGGGATACGCATGGCAATCAGCACGGCAAGCTTTCCAGCAACTGCAGGGCCGTGGACCGCCCCATGGCCGCACTGGTGAAAGACCTGAAGCAGCGTGGTCTTCTGGATGACACGCTCATTGTGTGGGCGGGGGAGTTCGGCCGCACGCCCATGCTGCAAGGCAGCGAGAATCCGGAGACCTGCGGACGCGATCACCACAAGGAAGCGTTCAGCATCTGGGTCGCCGGTGGTGGCATCAAAGGTGGTGCCACCTATGGAGCCACGGACGAAATGGGCTACTACATTGCAGAGAATCCCGTGAAGGTCCGCGACCTGCATGCCACGCTGCTACACCAGCTGGGGCTCGATCACGAAAAGGTCACCTTCCGTTTCCAGGGCCTCGATCAGAAGCTCACCGGTGTGGAAGAGGCGCATGTGCAGCGCGGGATGATTGCGTGAAGCAGCAGCCTACTTCGCCCTGAGCACGCTGGTGAAGAAACGGAATGTATCAGCCACGTGCTCCGTCCAGTACTCCCAGGTGTGCGCGCCCGGGTATTCCTCGTACACATGATGGATGCCTTCGTGATCAAGGTCGCGATGCAGCACGCGGTTGTATTCGATGAGGTCATCCTCCGTGCCGCAATCGAAACGGAACGGCGGCAGCTTGCCGCGGCGATGCAGCATGGCTTCGAAGACTCCCGGCTCTTCATCCGAGCTCAGCTTGAACGTATCCATCGGCTCCTCCACAAAGCCCTCCATCTGGCGGAAGTCCGTAATGCTGCTGTGAGCGCTGATGCCTGCAAACTTCTCCGCAAAACGCGCACCGAGTCGCAGTGCCCCATAGCCACCCATGCTCAGTCCGCTGATGAAGAGCGGCGCTTTGGTCACGCGTGGCTCCACTAGAGCCGCGAGGGTGGGCACCTCTTCCACGATCCATCTGGCGTAGTCCGCCTCCTGATGATGCAGATACCCGGAGCCATCTCCCCACAACCCATCGGAAGGCATGGCCAGCATCATGGGCTCGCATTCGCCGACTTTGATGAGCTTCTGAAGCACGCGATGCGCCGCACCTTTCAGAGCCCATGCCCAGTGGCTGCCGTACACGCCATGGAGCAGCAGCACCAGTGGCAGACGTTGTGCTGTCACACTGTCTTGCTCAGGAACGTAGAAGGTGACATCCGCACGCCGACGTAGCGCTGGGGACTTCACGGTTGCAAAGCGAAGACCCGGCTCTGTGAGCGAGGGCTCGGAGAGTTCAATCGTGCGGAAGGGCGGGGCTTCACTCATGAGTCTGCGGCTGGCTGTGCGTGGCTACTGGGGCTTCACGGAGAAATCGCTGTCTGCCATGCTGCGCAGCACGAGTTCACGCGTCACGCACCAGTCGTCCATCTCCAGCACCTTCAGGATCGCATCTGCCACGTGACGCGGGGTCAGAAACTTCTCCACAGGAGCCTTGCGATCGGATGCGCCATCCCAGAAGGCGGTGTCCACACCACCAGGAAGGACTGCGGTGACACGGACACCGTGAGCCGCTGCCTCTTCCTGCAGGCCGTGGGTGAAGCCACGCACGCCCCACTTGGCGGCGCAGTAGACCGTTTCGCTTGGGATGCCGCGCAGGCTCGCGGTGGAGATCACATTCACAATGTGACCTGCCTTGCGAGTCATCATGCGGCGGAGTGCTTCCTGGGAGCCGAGGATGGTTCCCTTGAGATTCACATCGAGCATCAGATCGATTTCCTCCTCTGAGTAATCGGGAATCCAGCGGTGACGTGCGAGGCCTGCGTTGTTGATCCACACGGCGATGGGGCCCACTTTGGTTTCGATCTCTTCGCCGAGTTCGCGGACTTCCGCCTGCTTTGACACATCACAGGGCATGGCGAGCACACCGTCCATTCCGACCATCTCGGCGGCGCTCGCGAGGGATTCGGCATCCACATCCGCCATGGCCACGGTCATCCCGGCACGGGCCAGTTCTTCACAAAGCGCGAAGCCAATGCCACGCGCCGCTCCTGTCACCACAGCTACCTTGTTCCGGAGAATCATGCCCGAATGTTGGCGGGACGGCGAAACTGGCCAGCGGTTTTTCGGCCTGTACTCGCGGTTGATTGTGACAACAGGCTGGGGCATGAAGTTGGCTGCCCCATGCCTGCCTCCCCTTCACATTCTGTCAGCGCCCCCATTCTCGCCCACGACTGGCGTGAGTATGAACTCCTCGATGCGGGCGATGGCATGAAGCTGGAGCGCTGGGGCGAGTATGTCCTGGCACGTCCTGACCCCCAGGTCATCTGGCCCCGGAGTGGCGAGTGGAGGCAGTGGGACGCCTGGTACCACCGCAGTGACAAGGGTGGGGGACGCTGGGAGTACCGCAAGAAACTGCCGACCTCCTGGACCATCAAGTATGGCGGGTTGACGTTCAAAATCTCGCCCACCGGCTTCAAGCACACCGGGCTCTTCCCCGAGCAGGCGGTGAACTGGGACTGGTGCAGCGGCCTCATCCGCCAGGCCAAGTCCAAGGCGAAGGACCGCGAGTTGTCCGTGCTCAATCTTTTTGGCTACACCGGTGCCGCCACCGTGGCTGCTGCTGCGGCGGGGGCGAGTGTGTGCCACGTGGATGCTGCCAAGGGTATGGTGGAGTGGTGCGGGGAGAATGCGCGGCTCAGCGGCCTGGGCAAGTCGTCCATCCGCTACATCGTGGATGATTGCATGGGCTTCGTGCGCCGCGAGATTCGTCGTGGCAGGAAGTATGACGGCCTCATTATGGACCCACCGAGCTACGGTCACGGTGCGAGTGGCGAGGTGTGGAAGATGGAGTCGCACCTCTGGCCGCTGCTGGAAGAGTGCCAGAAGCTGCTTTCGGATGAGCCCATCTTCTTCCTGGTGAATGCGTACACCACTGGCCTCTCACCCACGGCGCTGGGGAATGTGATGACGCAATTGCTGGGCTCGACAGGTGGGAAGCTCGCGACAGGTGAAGTGGGGCTGCCGATCACGCGTGGCGGGCTCACTCTGCCGTGCGGGATTTATGGGCGGTGGTGGTGGTAGGCGTGGTGCCTCTGCTCTTGAACGATACAAATCTATCTCGCATAGCCATGCGTGAATGGCATGGCTTGCGCTTTGCGTTTTGGAGTGCGGTGGCAAGCGCTAAGGCGCGACACCGCTTTGAACGGAGCAGCTCTTTGCAAATTTTTCTCAAAGGCTTGCTAGAATCCAGCTTCCTGCCGTAACTCGCTTCTATACCCGAACCGGGTTGGAAAATATCGTCCGCTTCGTTCAAAGCGGTGTCGCGCTTGAAGCTTGCCACCGCGTCTCAAAAGTCAAAGGTAAAAAGATCTCTCCTTGCCCGAACCCGAAGGGAACAAAGGGCTTGGTGTCCCCTCTTTCCCATTG
>NZ_QNRR01000008.1:300000-416269 GCF_003315205.1 Roseimicrobium gellanilyticum
CACTGGGGACTCCTGAAGCGGAGGTGCTTGCCGCTTCGCGTGAATACCTCACTGAATTGAAGGACGCGGACCTGCTCGTGATAGAAGCGGCGATGTACAACTTCACCATTCCTTCCACGCTCAAAGCGTGGTTCGACCACATCGTGCGAGCAGGCCACACATTTCAGATGACCGCCAATGGTCCGGAAGGATTGTTGAAGAACACGAAAGCCATCCTCGTGCTGGGCAGCGGCTGGATTTATTCGGAAGGCCCTGCGAAAGCCAGGGATCACCAGGAGCCATATCTGCGCACCATCCTCGGTTACATCGGCATCACGGACGTGGAGACCATCCGCATCGAAGGAACTGCCTTGGGTGAGGAACTGAAACAATCCGCCCTCCAGCGTGCCCGCGCGAGAGTGGCGGAGGTGGTGGAGACATATGATGTGCGCACGTGAGAGCGAGAGCATTTTCATTAAAACTGTAGCCTTAGATGAGGAGAATAAAGGCGTATTCGTCCCGGAGGGACGCTGGGTGGTAGCCGGTGGTGAAGGCATGTAAGCAGGCCGGGAACCACCGGATCATGGATGTCAAAGCTACTCCGTCCCGGATGGGACGGCGGAAGAAGCTGCCATGGTCTCTTCCTCGTGCCGGGAGTCTATAATACTCTTCCGGCGTCCCATCCGGGACGCAAGAACGTTTGGTGCGTAGATCCGGTGGTTGCGGTCGCTGAAGCTCCCTACACCACCGGCTACCATCCAGCGTCCCTTCGGGACGAGCTGCCATAGCTCAATTCGAGCTGGCTATAGCTTTATTCAAAATGCTCGAGAATACGCCTCACACTCGAATTGCGATGGGAATGGTAAAGTAGTCGGTCAGGCGCTCGATGTGCCTGACATCCGGAGGATGATAGTAGAGTCCTGCAGCGCCGGTCCCATGCGGAGCAACCGGAGTGCAGGAGAGGCGATGACCATCAGACATGAGGATGGTAGTGCTTTCATAGTAGCCGAACTCTTCATCGAAAGGCCCGCAAAGAACTTGTGCAATATGAGGCTTCGTGAGTCTGTCGACGGTGTCGTCTTCGACGTCGGGTTGCCGGACAAACCATTGCAGCCCGAACCAGCCTCGCTTCACACGGAACGAGGGAGTCGTGAGGCGGTGCGGCATGAGTTCAGCATCGGATGGAATATCCTCAGTGAGCCATTCGTGCCCGGCAAGAGGCAGGCAGAAGGAGAACCCATGATCGCAGGTGAAGTAGTGCTCACGAACGTCGAGCCCATCCTTGAGCGAGTACGTCTGGTGAATCTGCACCAGACGGGCGCCGATGATCATGTCGTGGGTAATCTGCATTCATGACCTTGATGTCTGCCAGCTGCTGAGTCATCTGAGGCTCGGCTCATTTTCCACCCGAGTGAGCGGTGCTCCTGAAGATCTGCCTAGGCAAAAGACAGGATGCGGTCACTGATGCGTACGGTGGCCGCCCATGCCGTGCGACGGTTGTTGCTGGCGGTCGACGCCGCCGCGAGTCCACCCGATGGTGTCACGCACGCTCCGAGATGGTCTCTGTTCTTCCGAGGGACTCGATGATAAGAGTGAAGAGCTCGATGACGATGACGATGACGACGATGATGGTGATGGGCTCGGTGGTGAGTGCGAAGAACTGGACACCGAACGTGAAGGGTCTTCCAGTTGAGGCATCTCCTCCAGTCCCTCATCAAGCCCGAGCCGGTGTTTGCGCATCACGTTCACACTGCGCTCCACGGCAGTGGCCACTGTCTGGATGGCCTGATCCGGCGTGACGTTTGGCTTGCCGCCCTGGGGCTGGCCAAAGGCAGCGAGATTCACCTCGCCGCCTTCGTAGGATGCGGGTGGCAATCCCTTGCTCTGCAGGATGGAGTCCACCACCAGACGGCAGGTGCGGCCATTGGCATCGTCAAAAGGATGGATGCTCACCAGCTTCTGATACGAGAGACCTGCGAGCTCGATGGGATCGCGATGCTGGTTGGCCTCAAACCATCGTGTGAACTCCTCCATCATCTGCGGCACATGCTCGGGGTAGGGGTATTGCGAGCCGCCGCCGGCAGTTTCCGTCTTGGCGCGGAATTCACCCGCCACACCATCATTCGCAGGCATGTTCTGGTTGAGGATGCGATTGAGCTCCTGAATCTGCTGGAGCGTGATGGGTTGGCCGGAGCGCGCTATCTCCGTGGCGCGCTGGGATGCCTCAAGCCAGTTGCGTGTGGCCTGGTCGGCGCCGCCTGCCTTTTCCCCACCACCGCTCTTTCCCTGGATGGTGTCTGAGCTGCCCATGCGGATGCGGTTGATTTCATCCTGGGCACTCTGAAAGGCTTCCGGCCCCATCTTCTCCAGGAGCGACTGGTGACGGGCTTGGAGTTTGCCCGTCTTCTCCCTCACTTGCATCAGTGTGTGAGCGTCCGGTTCCCTTGCGAGGACGGCGGTCGCGTCCTCCCGGATGAATTGCCCCATCATCCGGCGCGAGCGGATCGCATTCTCCACGGATTGGAGGTTGTCCTGATACTCGCGATGTTCCGGTGGGACGACGAGCACATCAAATCCCGGGCTCTGTCTCGTGTAAATCTCTGACTGCAGCTCGCCCTTGATGGCAAGCGCAGCTTCGCGCGACTCGGGCATCACATTCATGGCTGCGAAGCCATCCGCCAGGCCCTGAATCCGGAGTAGCTGTGCGATCTTCTCAGGATTCGGGGCGCCGGAGTTGGCGGAAAGGTTGCGCAGGGAGCCTAGGTCATGGGTGATGTCCCGCTCCAATCTGGCAATGACTGCACCGAGCCTTGCCGCATGCGTACCATCGGGTGGCAGGCCCTCCAGCTTCGCGCGATGCTCGAGCAGGACGCCTACCTGGGCGGAGGTATACCCGAACTTGTCTGCGTAGTTCTTGGGCGTATGCTCGGGAAGGTTCCGGATGTCCTGGCTGAGCTTCAGGTTGAACTCCGCAGTTTCGAGGAGCGCCTTTTGGGTTTCGCTGAGTTCGGGCATGAAATTCGTGGGGTTGAGATGGAGGAAGGACCTGAAGAGGTGTTCCCTCCCTGCTGTGTGAATGGCGCACCCTGGAGGATCCCGGAACGCACCTGCCACCTGCGAAATGCCGGAGGCTGAGTGGCCAGAGGTTGCCCCCATGTGTGGCTCAATCATCCCCGCACGTCGAGGGCCATGGGCTCGCGTGGGGAAATTTGAAGCGCGGTTCAAGTCTGGTCCGCGCGGTGATGGTGTGAATGCTTTACTTCATTCCCGCCATCTTCTCTTCTGCTGCCTTCTTGAATCGGGGCTCGGTGGTTGCGTCATTCGCGATGGATTGGTAGGTGGCCATGGCATCCACCTTTCTGCCGGCGGCGAGTTGCGTATCACCAATGGCAAGCTGGGTGGTGGTGCGCAGAATGCCGGGTGCTTTTTCGAGTTGAATGATGCGGAGCGTCTTCAGCGCATCATCAAACTGTCCGCGCTGCGTCTGGATGCGGGCGATGCCATGCAGGGCGGCGTACTGATCTGACGAGCCAATCTGCGCCACGCCGTCCACGATGGTGTGATAGGATGTGAGAGCGCCATCCGCATCCTTCAGGTTCGTCTCTCGGTTCTGGCCCTGGATGAGGAGCGCGGCATCCCGGACGCGCTTGTCGGCAATCCACTGCAGGGCGTTGCTGAGATCGGACTCGGCTTCCTTCGCCTGTTTCGTGACGGCATGGGCACGACCGCGGGCGAGGTAGCCGTCACCACGCTTCCAGAAGGGCCACTTCGTGATGTCCTCACCGGCGTATTCGGCAATGACCTGCGGCGCTTTCGCCTGATTCAGAAGATGCCGCATACGCACGGACTTCTTCACGGCGTCAACGGGAATGGAGGCGGTGATTTGGTCAGCTACATCGTACTTGCGCAACTGGCTGGCGGCTTGGGCAGCATTCTCCAGTGCATAGGATTTCTGCAGTGGCGTAGTGTCACCTTCCGCCGCCTTTTGATAAGCCTCCAGCGCCTGTTCGCGAGTCTTGTTCGTGTCGAGGTCAGAGGCCTTCCGCATGGCCGTGAGAAAATCCGCATCAGGCTCGGCGGCGTCGAACTGGAAGCTGTTGCCATTGTAGAAATGGGCGAACTTCATCGGATTGTGGAAGTGGTCTGCGCCTGTGGGGGAAAATGCGCTGTGTTCCTGTCCATCCTCCCGCACGCGCTGGCGGCAGAAGTTCACAAACCATGGCAAGCTCCGTGTAGGTTTCTGGCCGATGACCTGGTGAAGCGGATCGCTCTTGTCCTCCGTGATCGGGATGCGCATCTCGACGATCCACTGGCCATCACTCATGCTCGTGGCTGCCTCCACCTGGGAGTCCCAGGCGAGCCACGCATTTCGCGGTGCCTTGCGGTCGAGGTCCACCACGGCTCCGCTGGGGCTCACCGCGATCTGATAGTAGGAGTGGGAGTTCGTCTCCAGCAGGACTTCCACGCAATCCCCATACCACAGCGCCGCATCATCCTTCTTCGAGGTTCCGACTTGAGGTTTCGTTCCGGGCTCTTCCTCGCAGATGAAGGCGAGATACAAATCATTGCCGATGAGCGTGCCTTTCACGGTCGTGCCGAAGGTGGGCAGTCTCCCTGTCTGCAACTCGCGGAGACGACACGTGGCGGAGGGGAATACTTTTGCCCACGGCTCATCATCGAGTTTCCCGTCGATGACAATCTTTCCGCGACCCTCACCCACGAGACGGAACACCGGTACCGGGCCGCGTTTCTTGCCGAGCTGTTCGCTCTTGTTGCGCAGGCCATTGAGGAAGGCATCCACCATACCCAGGCGGCGACTGAAGATGGAAGCGGGCTCCGCTTTCGCCTTCGCCGTGGCAAAGAGTGCGAGCGCGTGGTCCGCCTTCGTCTTGTCCTGTTCCATGTCCTGCCAGTTCTTTTCGCAGTAGTCGAAGAAGGCGAGCATTTCCTGCTCAGCTGGACCGTAGAAGAGCCGTACGTACTCGCGGAACATGGCGTCCACATCCTGCTGCGGGCCTCCCCAGTACATGCGCTGGGTGAAGTAGACCAGGTAGTGATTGAAGCCCGGGTCGGTCTTTTCGAAATCCTGGCGCATGCTCAGCCAGATATCCTCTCCCTGGAAGGTACCCTTGATCGCATTGATGCTGTTCCCCATGACATGTGGCGTGTATGCGGGCAGGTACCAGCCGCGCTCGGTCAGGGGATAGTTCTCGAAATTGATGAGCGGGTTCGCGGTCTTCGGCAGCCAGCTCTCCCGCAGCGCCTTGATTTCTGCCTGCTCCTCAGAGCGATTGTTTGCCGGGCGGCGGCCACCTACAATCGAGACCACCACATTCGGCTCCAGCTTTGCAATCTTCAGTGGAGGCAGTGTGTACGCGCCGTAGGCACAGTTCATCACTTTCCCTTCTGGATGTGTTTTGCGCACCTCCTTTGCCACGCGGTTCACGAAGTCCCACACATAGTCGGAGAGCAGTCCCTGGCCGCCGCGTTCCGGCGTGTCCTTCCCTTTGCACTTCTCGCACTGGCACATCGCACTGAAGCCATCCGGCGGCATCACGGAAATGGCCTCCAGCTTGTAGTGGTCGAGCTGGGCGCGGACGTAGCGCACCGTGTGCTGGAAGAGTTCCTCATTGGAGTAGCAGAGCTGGTTCAGCCGCTGGTCTGGTGCGGTGTGACGTTTGCCACCATAGAGTGCGAACCACTCCGGATACTTCTCAAAGATCTCCTTGCGATGCGTCATGTCATCCAGGCCGTGGGCCACCTGGATGCCGTAGGGATCACGCAGTCCCAGACGCATGGCCCACATCGCGACGTCCTCGCCAAAGACACCGAGGCGCACGTTGAAGCGGCGCAGGGGAAAGTCTGGGATCACGGTCTTGTCTACCTTGGGGAGAGGCAGTGTCTTGAGGGCGGGTATCACCTCGCCTATCTCGCCTGGAGCATACCAGCGGACGCCCAGATCCATCAGGTAGCCGCACACCGCATTGTAGGAGCCACGTTCATCGAAGCCCCACATCTCAAGGGCGGAAATGCTGGACGCATTTGCGGTGGTGCGCATGGCATCCGGCAGACCGGTGGTGCCAGGCAGGCGGAAGCGATTCTTGTACAGGCCGGCATGGGGCACGCCCCACAGCTCACCCATGATGGCGTCCCACTCGCGTTGCAACTTCCCGCTGGCAATCTCCGCGTTGCTCCTCGCAAAGGGTGCGATGGGGGTGAACTCGGTATCCCCACCGATGAGCACCAGCCAGCCATCACCCGACACGATGCGGTACGCTCCATCCTTCAGGCCATCGGTGAAAATTCTGAGCTTGTCCGTATGCGTACTGCGACCGACGAGAATCTTCGTTGTTTGCGACTGCGTCGTAGGTGAGGTCACAATGGGTACATGCGCCCCGGTGATCTTCTTCAGATGATCCTGCAACTCCTGCGCCGCGAGCCGCACCGGTCGCAGCGCATTCTCCGCGATGACAATCTCCGAGCGTGCCTGACCATTCTCCACGAGCGTGGCGGCAGATGATGTGGCGCAGGGCGCGAGCGATGCCGAGGCGAGAAGCAGTGCGGAAAGGAGGGCGCGTTTCATGAGCATGCGGAGCGGGCGTAGGTACGCGTGATCTGGTAGATGCCCTGTGGTAACGCGACAGCGACAGATCGCATTTCAGTTTTTTCGGCTGCCTCGTGAAGCGGTGTGGCACTGTGCCACTGGCACGTCTCAGGGCACATCGGTCCATGGGTGGGAAGGCCGGAGGCCCTTCGCACACCTGCGTCCGCCATGGCTTGCCCGCACGGGCTGACGTTCCACCTTCTCAAGGCGGCGATGCAGGACATGAAAGCCCGGCCTCGGAGCGTACCTCCCGGGAGTGATCAGCGTGTGAAGATATGGAGCAGCGTACCCACGCACAGAAGTGCACTGACAATTCCCGGGTATCCCACACAGCCGTAAAACGCCGCGCGATGGTAGATGCTGAGGGTGCGCCTGCTCCGGAGCCACCAGGCGGATGTCAGCAGGGCCATGGGAGCCAGTGTGATCAGCGAGATAATGGTCGTGGCCGTCCATCCGGATGGTGATAAGGCCAATGCCAGCAGCCATCCACCTACAGTGCCGAATAGGAAGAAATACGGGACATGCGGTGGGCGCGTGATGCCCGTACGATGCATGCGGTAGCAGAGGGCGAGATAGCAGGCCGGCAGCACAAGCAGCGCAAGGATGAGCCATGCTAGCGTGGTGGGAGAAGGTGCCATCAGAACCAGGCATGATAGGCGCAATCATGACTGAATGCAAAAGAGCGACCTGTGCCCTGTGCCCTGCGCCGAGCGTGGGCTGGAGGGGGCCGCGGAAATGTAAACACAATGAAGTCGCAATCCCGTTGAAATGGGTGGTGAAGCGCGGAGAGTTCTCATCAGCCATGGCAAGAACCTTCCTCATCCCGGCGGTCGTTATCTTCTTGATCGCATCCACCACGCTGGCCCTGGCGACGCCTGGCCAAATCGTGACGGTGGAGGAGAAGCTGCTGGGGAGCAATCCCACGGGATACATCACCCTGAGGACGGAGGTCGACAATCTCGGCACGTACTACGGAAATCGCACACAACGTTTCCTCGTGGAGTACTCCAAGGAACCGTCCGACCCCAAGCAGGAAGCGGCCCTGGGCGCGCAAGTTCAGGCGAAGCTGCTGCTGGACATCACCACCACAAACGATGCCACGCAGGATGACCCCTTCACCCCCGAGGCGACGACCAGGAAGCTGAATGAAAAAGACGGTGAAGTGAAGCTCGCCGACCTGCTGGAGCGCTACCCCAGCCAGGCACGGAAATGGAGCGCTGAGAATGTGGTCCAACTCGAAGTTGAACCCTCCAAGGGACTGTGGTTGGGATCGACGAACCTCGCGTGGGCCGGCTGGATCAAGGAACGCTTCCTGGAGGATAGGAACTCCGATTTGGAGTGGAGATTGGATGAAGTCTATGAGGATGAAAATTGCCTGTACCTCAGCGTTTCCACCGAGGAGTACGGGCAGCGCCTCGTCTCCATTCCTCCGCGGAAGACCAAGCAGGTGCGGGATCAGTTGGCGAAGCAGCCGGTGTATCTGATTGCGGGACACTCCAAAAACAAAGACGAAGCCATCAAGCTGGCCCAGGAACTCATCAAGAAGACGAAGGGAAAGTTCAGATGCGAGGTGTGGTCGTCAGGACGCTATGCAGCGGAGATGATTTATGTGGTGGCAGATTCAGATTCCAGCCAGCATCTCGCGCGGTTCCGGTTTGAGGAGACAGAGAAGCTGACCGGCGTGGATTTGAGCGTGATGTCCAGCGCTGACTTCAGTGAGCGGACGGAGGTGAAAGTGAGCGCGGAGAAGGAGTGAAGCTTTTCCGGCAGGTACTTCTGTGGTTGCAGACAAATGGAACTGTGACATGTATCCTGCCGCGTTCCTTCATGCCTCAATCACAAAACCTTCGTTTCATTGCGACAAGTTCTGAAGACTTGGAGTTCGAGCATCCGCCGGGTGCGTCCTTGATGCGGGGACTGATTGCCAGATTGGAAGCAGCAGGGTGGCGGCCCGGCGATATGGAAAACTGGCGCGACGCTGGATGGTTTGCTGAGTGCAATCGTGGTGAGGCGTGCCTGGAGGTGACTCTGGCGTCCATTGAGGAGCCGAGTCTGTGGATGCTGCAAATCAGCCCGACGCATCGCCCGGGTTTGATAGGGCGCTTGTTCGGAGGCAAACCATCGGCAGCCCCTGCAGACATCTATGAGCTGGCTCTGGCCGTGCATCACGCGCTTTCCACCTTGGGATGTCTGGATGACCCGCGATGGCGTTGGGATGGATTCCCCGACGTAGACAACTCGACCGCCGTGCCACGAGCAGCGTGAAAACGCATTATGCTTATCCCGGCAACCTCATCAACATCGACATCGTTGCGCTTTGAACACCGGTGCCTGGATCGAGGAGTATTTCCCACCGGTTGGACAATCGGTCCCCCCCCTTTGCTGCTTCCCACTTCGGCTTCAACTTCTCACATCATCCTACACGCAGCCTGAACTGCCGCTGGTATCGCATCGGCGTGAGACCCACATGCTTCTGGAACTGCTGCGTGAACGAGCTCTGGTCGCAGAAGCCCATCTCACGGGCCACTTCGCCAATCTGGCTGCTCTCTTTCTGGAGCGCTTCACACGCGGCCTGGATGCGGAGCTTCATGATGAAGGACTGTGGGCTGCTGCCAAAGGTCTCCACGAACTTCCGGTGAAGCTGGCGTGGTGAGAGGTGCACAATCTCCGCCAGCTCCGCCACGGTCACACCGGTGCGGAAATGCTCGCGGATGTAGGTCACGGCGCGGTCGAGCTGGAGGTAGGGCTGCAGGAGCTGCTTGCGCCCTTCATAGCTCTGCACCGTGCCCATCACGCCAATGACCCTTCCCTTGCGATCCTTCAAGGGGAGCTTGTTCGTCACGAACCAATCCGGAATGCCCTGCTGGGTGAAGAAGAGCTCCACGATGTTCAACTTCGGCTCGCCATTGTTCATCACGAGCTCGTCATCGCGACGGAAGTTTTCCGCAAGCCGGGGAGGGAAGAGATCAAAGTCGTTCTTGCCAAGGATTTCTGCCTCGGCGGAAAAACCGAATCGCTCGTAGAAACGGCGGCTGGCACAGATGAACTGGAAGCTCCGGTCCTTGGCAAAAAAGGACACATCCGGCATGTGGTCAAAGAGCCGGTAGAATGCCGTGTCCGGCGAGAGCTGTTTCAAAAAGCGCTCACGCTCTGCCAGGGCATCTTCGGGACTTGTGGGCATGGATATTCGAGAATTTCACTTACGTACCTCGGAAGTTCCTTCGCGAGCAGATTTTTCACAACGCAAGGCAACAAGGCAACTCGTCGTCCACGCCTTGGAAAAAGCCCTCGGTCAGCGGGTGCTTCATCCCCAACCTGATCGAATCTTGATCGGGAAACGATACCGCGTTGCTCGCTGACCAAATAACGTGCACCTCAGTTCTCTGGGACTTTTGCGATAGTTCGACGCTGTCTTTGTGAGGGAAGAGTGGCGTCGAGATTTGCCATTGGCTCGGAAGATCCAGCACCGTAGTCAGGCCAGATGGCTCAACCTCTGTTCGTCTTTCTGTTCTGCCGTCTGGCGTCCCACCGCTACACGGCACGCACACGCGCCGGTTCACAGTCCCGGCGGATGGCGCAGGACGGCGCCTTTGGTGGGGCGGCTGCGGGTACTCCATTGGGGACCTTCGCCCTGGCCGTTGTAACCGGTGTCGAGGCGCAGGCCCGCGATGACCGTGAAGACATGGCCGCGTCGCGGGTAGAGGGTAATCCATTTGCCAGCGCCGGACTTGCCGTAGTTCCGGAACTCGGTGCTGGAGATGGGACTCGAGAGTAGCCCGGCATGGTACAGCACGTAGGAGGCCGTGCCAGAGCAGTCGTAGCCCACGTCTTCCACACGGCGATGGCCGCCACCGTAGATGTAGGGCTTGCCAATCAACCGGTTGCCTGCGGCGATGGCGCGTTTCACGGCTTCAGGCGCGTCTTTGGGAGCGCGGGCATAGCGACCCTCCAGCACAGCGGTCTTGCCCTCCACGTAGCGGTAGGCGTAGTTCTTCGGCGCGGAGGAACAGTGCACCAGCAGCAGTGCCGGAGCGCAGGCGAGAAGGAAGTGTAGCAGGCGACGAGACACGGGATGTTTAAGATATCTTAAATGAATAGGCCCTGTCTGGCCAGACAGAACTCGAAGTCGGGGGGAGCGCCTTCCCTGAACCCTTCGACCGCGATGCGCAAGTCATCGCTGCGGCATCTTGGGGAAGTTGATGGTCTATGGTTGATAGTTGATGGCCTGAGGGTAGTGGGTGTGGTCACCTGAATGGGCTTCAACGCAGAGACACAGTTCTACCTCAGAGACTGAGGGCTTCGTGGATGCTCAGCACTCAGCGGCCAGCATCCCGTTCACTTCCTTCAGGCTATCAACTATCAACCATAGACCATCAAGTCCGCGCCTTAGCCGCACACGTACCGTTGCTGTCCAAGGCGCCCACCAATCGCAATGCGCATTTCTGAGATGTTCTTTTCCGTACAGGGGGAGGGGAGACTGGCCGGCGTACCGTCCGTCTTCATCCGCACCTCAGGTTGCAATCTGCGCTGTCACTGGTGTGATACACCCTATGCTTCCTGGAATCCTGAGGGGGAGGAAATGAGTGTGGCGGAGATCCTTGCGGAGGTGGAGAAGCATCCCACCCGATTCGTCGTGGTGACGGGCGGGGAGCCGATGATTGCCAAGGGCATGCCGGAGTTGCTGAAGGCGCTGAAGGATGCGGGGAAGCACATCACGATTGAGACGGCGGGGACGATTGCCCCGGAAGGGGTGCCGTGTGACCTGGCTTCACTGAGTCCGAAGCTGCATCACTCCACGCCGAGTGTGGCGCAGGCGGGTCAGGCGTGGCACGATCGACATGAGAAGACGCGCTGGCAGCCGGAGGTCGTGCGTGCGTGGTGCCAGGCCTATGAGCACCAGCTCAAGTTTGTGGTGGGCAGTGAGGCGGATTGCGCCGAGGTGGAGCAGATGATTGCCGGGGCCGGAGTGGAGACGCCGCCGGAGAATGTGCTTCTCATGCCCGAGGGAAAGACCGTGCAAGGCTTGCACGAGTCCGCCCTGCAAGTGGTGGAGTGGTGCAAGCAGCGCGGGTGGCGTTATTGCCCCCGGATCCACGTGGATCTGTATGGGAATACGAGGGGGACGTGAGGTGGAACACCGGGGGAATGTGGGCGTGGTCACCTGCATGGGATTCAACGCAGAGACACAGAGACGCAGAGGGAACTTCGGAGACTGAGTGCTGAGGTGCTCGGTTGGTAGGAACGGAAGGTGGTGGCTAGCCTCTTGAACGGTTGCGACCGAGATTCTCGGCAGCATCTTCAATGACGTCGGACCGATCGTTGACGATCCGAGTGATGCCCTTGGTCATGATGCTGACATGGAAGTTTAGTAGTAGTCCCAGAGGCTTGTTCGTAAGTCTGAGGTAGGACAACAATTGAGCCTGATGGACTGGAAGCACTCCTTCCACTGCTTTCAGTTCTAGAATGACAGTGTTCTCGACTATGATATCGACCACGAGTTCCTTATCGAGTGCACGCCCCTTGTACAACACCGGTAGAGCAAGTCGATTCTTTACATCGAGTCTGCGGTTTCGCAGTTCTTCTACCAGGCAAACTTCGTAGACGGACTCCAACAGCCCTGGTCCCAGTTCACGATGTACTTCAATGGCTGCGCCGATGATGTGGCCAGAGAGTATATTGAGTTTTGATTGGTGGTACGTCACGTCACCAGGCCACAGACAATGGGAAGCCATGACACAAAAGCAAGCCATCTCGCAATCAAGGCCACTTTCGATGCCTCAATGACCAAATCATTGAAGAACCCTGGTGCGTTCAGTCTCCGAAGTTCCCTCTGCGTCTCTGTGTCTCTGCGTTGAATCCCATGCAGGTGACCACACCACCTCTCCCGCAGTTGGCCACTTTCTCCGGCACCAGAAAACCAACAAAGGGCAGGCCTTCTACAGCCTGCCCTTTGTCGTTAGTAAGTTTGTCGTCTCGCAGGATTCTTACGACCCATTCGCCTTCCGCGCGTCGCTCGTGTTCGCCGTTTGGGCGGGGCGGCCGGAGAGTTGGATGAGGTCACGCAGGACGTGCAGGGTTTCCAGCTTCGCCGGGTCCATGCCATAGGGGAACTGCTTCAGATCGCCCACGCCGTCTTCATCGTCTTCGCTCTCGGCCACACGCATGCCGGTGGCCTGTTCCTTGGTGAAGTTGGACTCCTTCACGAGGTCCGGCTTGTCCACGTTGTCCAAGGTCAGGCGATACTGGTCAAAGCCCGCCTTGGCGGTCTTGGCCAGATCTTCCACACGAGCCTTGCGTTCCGTCTTGCGGGTCTCGCTGCGGGCGCGGGTCTCGTCGAGCTCTTTCTGGCGTTCCTTCTCGTTCAGGCTGATGGTGTTGCGGTCAATGCGTTCCTTCAGGCGGGTGGTGTCTTCCACCACGTACTGGAACTCAGGGTTTGCGGCGATGCGGGTCTCCACGCGGCTGCGGATCTCGTTCAGCGGCAGCGGGGTCTTCGTGGCGTAGGTGAAGGTACGGGCCGGGATGGTGTCATACGGCAGAGCGTTCGGGAGCGAGTCTTCGCCGATTTCCATCACGTCACGGAGGGAGGGGAGCTGCACGTCGGGAATCACACCCTTGAGCTGCGTGGAGCCACCGGCGATGCGGTAGAACTTCTGGATGGTCACCTTCAAGGCGCCCGCGCGGCTCTTGTCGCTGAAGAAGGGCATGTAGCGCTCCACCGGCAGGATGGTCTGCACCGTGCCTTTGCCGAAGGTGGACTTCTCACCAATGACCACCGCACGGCGGTAGTCCTGCAGGGCAGCGGCGAAGATCTCGCTGGCGCTGGCGCTGGCCTTGTCCGTGAGCACCACGAGAGGTCCTTCATACACGGCGCGCTCGTTCTCGCAGTCGCGCCAGGTGACGTTGTCCCTCCAGTCCTTGGCCTGCACCACAGGGCCCTTCGGAACAAAGAGACCGGTCAGCTTGATGGCTTCCTCAAGGGAACCACCGCCGTTGCCGCGCAGGTCAACCACGAGGCCTTCAATCTTCTCGGCCATGAGGCGCTTCAGCAGGCGCTGGACGTCAGCCGTGCAGCTCACGGTGCCTTCTTCCATGTCGGCATAGAAGGCGGAAAGGTTGATCCAGCCCAGCTTGCTGGACTTGCCATCGACCGGGGGCGTCTGGATGAGCTCCGCGTTGGCCAGCTTTTCCTTCAGCTCCACTTCACCACGGACGATGGAGATGGTGTGGGTGTTGGAGGGGTCCTCGGAGCCGGCGGGGTTCACCTTCAGGCGCACGACGGTGCCGTCCTTGCCGCGAATCATTTCCACAATCTTCTGCAGCTTCATGTACTTGATGTCCACCCAGTCGCTGTTGCTGCCGGTGCCATCTCCCTGACCCACGGCCAGGATGCGGTCGCCAATCTTCAGCTCACCCTGCTTGTCCGCCGGGCCGCCCACCACGATGCCCTGGATTTCGGCCAGGTTGTCCTTGCTGCTCAGGAGGGCGCCGATGCCCACCAGCGAGTGCTGCATGGTGATCTTGAAGTTGTCGGTCTCCTGCTGGCTCATGTACTCCGTGTGCGGGTCATAGCTGCCGGCGAGGCAGGAGAGGAAGTAGTTCACAATGTCTTCCTGTTCGTTCTCGGCGAGCTGCTCCAGCAGGCGCTCGTAGCGCTTCAGCACGCGCTGCTCGGGAGTCTCTTCGGGCTCGTCCTTGCCTTTGGCAGGGGCAGCCTTTTTCACGGGCTCGCCCTTGGCGGTCTTCGGCGCTTCTTCCACCTTCTCGGTCTTGGGCGGGGCAGCTTCAGCCGCGGCGGACTTGTCGCCCTCAGGCTTGGCGGCCTTTTCCTTGGCCTTTTCTTCGGCTTTGCGCTTCTGGGCATCCTCACGGGCTCGGTCGGAGAGGCGTTCCGCAAGGAGGTCACCCTCAATCAGGTCCACCCACAGGGCATCCGCGGCGGCCACGTCCTTCGGCCAGGGGGCCTTCTCGCGCTTTACATCGATGACACGGCTGGAATCGAAGGTGAATTTCTTGGTCTCCAGCGCCTTCTTGGCAAAGGCCACACGCTCCTTCACGCGCTCCTCGTAGCGGTAGTAGATGTCCAGCGCCGGGCTGATGTTCCGGGTGTGGATGTGCTTGTCGAGGGTACCGGAGTAGTCGGAGCGGAACTTGTCCACATCCTCCTGGGTGAAGTAAATATGGCTGTAGTCCAGGAAGTTCAGGTAGGCTTCCAGCAGCTTCTTGGAGACGGTCTCATCAAATTCCTGATGGGAGAGGTGATGATTTTGCAGCATGTAGGCTACATGCATGGCCACTTGGCCGAAATTGGTCTCCGCGCGGGAAGGAGTGGGAGCGGCAGCCAAAACGGTCAGCAGGGCCACCGTCGAAAAGAGCGATGAGGCTTTGCGCATAGTAAGCACAGGGGTGTTTCGTGACACAGTCAGAGATGATACGCCGGTCGAGCCGGGGTAATTCGAAGGATTGTCGCTTTTCTAGTTTGAAAAGTCCACCTCTTTCCCCGCTAATCCGTGCCATGCTACGCATCTCGACCTACACTGGCGGCATCGCCCAGACCAATGGCTATTTGGTGAACACGCCTACGGATTCGTTCCTGGTGGATGCACCGGATGGCGTGGCTGACTGGCTGCGGCGTCAGGGGGTGAAGGTCTCCCACCTTTTGCTGACCCATCAGCACTTCGACCACGTCCAGGATGCCGCCGCTGTCCAGCGGGAGCATGGAGCCAAAGTCTGGGCCTTCGCGCCGTTTTCGCGGGAACTCACCCTGGAGTTCCTCATGGGGTTCGTGAGCGGCACCAGTTTCGCGGTCGCGGAGTATGCGGTGGACGAAGTGCTGGAAGGACGCGACGCGATTGAAGTCGGCGGACTCACGTGGAAGCTGGCTCACATCCCCGGGCACTCGGCGGACAGCGTGACCTTCTACAGCGAGACTGAGAAGCTGGTCTTCGGTGGGGATGTCCTTTTCGCCGGCAGCATTGGCCGTACGGATTTCCCCGGCGGAAACCTGGAAATATTGCTGGCGGGCATCCAGAAGCACTTGCTCGTCCTCCCGGATGACACCCGGGTATTGCCGGGACACATGGAGGAGACCACTATCGGCGAGGAACGGGAGGGAAATCCGTACCTGGAAGGCTAGAACTGGAAGACGGGGACGGAGACTCCTGGGAGGCCTCAGTTGTTCTTCTTCAGGACAAACTCCATGGTCCCGTCCAGGAATTCCACGGTCTGCTTCACCATGCCCACACGGGGTGCATAGTAGGTGGTGGATTCCCGGAACTGCCCGCCCGGGCCGCCTCGGGCGACCACCTTCACACAGCCCCGGTACGATCTGTCCGGTGTGGCCACGGATTCGGAGGCGAGAATCTCGGCGTCATAGGGCTGGCCTTCCACCTCATAAGTCCACTTGTGGCCCACCACGGGAGGAAGCGGCAGATCCATGAACTCGGGGATGCGCACCTTGCTGCTGGTGCGGCTGTAGATGCCGTCCTTTGCGATGCGGGAGTAGAAGACCTTCTTGTTCAGGGCGGGAATGTTGTCGACATTCAGGACGAATTTGTAGAATTCTTTGTCGTCGATATCCACGAGGCCATCATTGCTGAACGAGGCTTCAGTTTCCAGGATCGTGCCGCTTTTGGCAGTCAGGGTGACCGTGTAGTAATAGATCTTTCCCGGCTCAGGGAGGAGATAGTCCTCCCCGCCGCGGACGCGGTAGGCGTTCCAGATGACGAAGGCAATGAGTGCCAGGGCCAGTAGCTTTTTCATGCGGGGGAGTGAGGGGAGCGCGAGGCGCGCGCGGTGGGTCAGCGGCGGCGGCCATCATGATACCCCCCTGTGGAGAAATCAATACGAGAGCTGCTTCATTCCGCGAGCTGGCCGACGCCGGGAGTGCACCTGCGTGTGCGTGCTTCGATGGCATGCACGGTCATCGGTTCCTCGAAACCGCGTGGCGCTGACCCGGACGGGGTACAATTTCCCTGTCCAATCCGCCTGTTTCCGGCCTCATCTGGAGTCGGCACGGTGGGAGTGCTCGCTGAGAAGATTCCCGCTGGCCGGCGTACTCATTGCCCGCTCCTCATGAAGAAGAACCATTCTGCTGCTCGCTTCCTCACTGCGGCCGCTGCTGCCACCGCGGTCGCCGCCTCCTTTGGCTCCACCTCACTCTCCGCTGCCCAGGACGTCCAGAGCTATGACGTCGTGGTGTACGGCGGCACCTCCGGCGGCGTCACGGCCGCCATCCAGTCTGTGAAGATGGGCAAGACGGTCGTGCTCATCGAGCCCACGAAATTCCTCGGTGGCCTCACCACCGGCGGGCTCGGCGCCACGGACATCGGCAACAAAAGAGCCATCGGCGGCATGTCGCGCGAGTTCTATCACCGCATCTGGCAGCATTACCAGGATGACAAGGCCTGGCGTCAGCAGACGCGCGAGCAGTACTTCGCCAAGCGTCCGCATGGCAACAGCGCCACGGAGAACACGATGTGGACCTTCGAGCCGCATGTGGCCAGCAAGGTGTATGACACGTGGATTGCGGAGTCGAAGGTGCCCGTCGTCTTCGGTGAGCGTCTCGACCTGAAGAATGGCGTGAAGAAGGACGGCGCGAAGATCACCGAGATCATCATGGAGAGCGGCAAGCGCTTCTCCGGGAAGATGTTCATCGATGCCACTTATGAAGGCGACCTCATGGCAAAGGCTGGCGTGAAGTACCACGTGGGCCGCGAGGCGAACGCCACCTATGGCGAGACTCTCAACGGTGTGCAGGTCGGCCGCTCAAAGCATCACCAGTTCAAGGTGGACGTGGACCCCTATGTGGTGCCCGGCGACCCCAAGAGCGGCATCATCCCCGGCGTGCAGAAGGAAGGCCCCGGCGAGGAGTTCGCAGGTGACCACCGCGTGCAGGCCTACAACTACCGCATGTGCAGCACGGATGACGAGCAGAACCGCATCCCCTGGCCGAAGCCCGCGAACTATGATGAGAAGCATTTCGAACTCGCACTGCGCAATGCAGAGGCGGGTGATGACCGCATCTCCTGGGCTCCCACACCGATGCCGAACCGCAAGACGGACACGAACAACAACTTCGCCGTCAGCACGGACAACATCGGCATGAACTATGACTATCCGGACGCGGACTATGCCACACGCGAGAAGATTGTGCAGCAGCACCGCGACTACCAGATGGGTCTCATGTGGACCTATGCAAACCATCCCCGTGTGCCGGAGAAAATCCGCGCGGCCTTCTCCCGGCTCGGCCTGAGCAAGGATGAATTCGCCGACAGCGGCCACTGGCCCCGCCAGCTCTATGTGCGTGAGGCCCGCCGCATGATCTCCGACTACGTGATGGCGGAGAAGAACTGCCGCCGTCTCGAAGTGGTGGAGGACAGCGTGGGCATGGGCGCGTACAACATGGACTCGCACAACGTGCAGCGCTACATCACCAAGGAGGGCAAGGTGCGCAACGAAGGCGACGTGCAGGTGGGCGTGCGCCCCTATCCCGTGAGCTATCGCAGCATCCGCCCGAAGGCGGAGGAGTGCACGAATCTCCTCGTACCCATCTGCCTCAGCGCCTCCCACATTTCCTACGGCAGCATCCGCATGGAACCCGTGTTCATGGTGCTGGGCCAGAGTGCCGCCACCGCTGCCGTGCAGGCCATCGAGCAGGGCGTGGAGATTCAGAAGATTGACTATGCGAAGCTCAAGGAGCGCATGCTGGCAGATGGCCAGGTGCTGGACTTCGAGTCACCTCCCATGCCGGTCGCTCCTGTCATTGAGAAGGAGAAGCTTGGCGGCATCATTGTGGACGACGCGCAGGCAAAGCTGACCGGCTTCGACAAGCAGGGCACCACCTCGCATCCCTACATCGGTGAAGGTTATGCCCATGACAACAATGAGGACAAGGGCAAGCAGAAGGCCGTCTTCACGGCGAAGCTGCCCAAGGCTGGCAGCTACGAGGTGCGCATTGGCTACACCGCGCTGAGCAATCGCGCGACCAACGTACCCGTGACGGTCGGCTATGTCGGCGGCTCGAAGACCGTGAAAGTGAATCAGAAGAACAAGCCCTCCGTGGAAGGTTATCTGCAACCGGTGGGCACTTTCACCTTCAATGAAGGTGAAGAGGCCAGCGTGGAAATCTCCAACGAAGGCACGGACGGCCACGTGATCATCGACGTGGTCCAGTGGTTGCCGGTGGAGAAGAAGTAACGCATTCCACACAGCCCAATCCCAGAAATTATGAAAAGGCAGGCCGGGTATAGCCCGGCCTGCTTTTTTATGGGAGTGCAAGCTGAGTTTTGTTGCGAGGTCGTAACGCAGCATCCAAAAGGCCGAACATTCTTTCAACAGCGCCTGTGCCCAGCGACTTGCTGGTGGCGTTATCCGGCCAAGTTCATCATTAACAACCCTTTCCATCATGCCTGAAGACTTCGAACCCACAGAGGAAGCGCAGTCCACCGACTTCCAACTGACTGCCCGCGGCGGTCCGGGAGGCCAGCACCAGGCCAGCGAAACCTACGTCGCACGTTCCACCGGGGTGCGACCTCTCGGCGAAGGCGGCGAGCAGGTGGGCATCGCCAAGATGGATGTAGACAGGCTGCAGGTCCAGGTGTGGAACCAGCGTGATGCAGCCGATATTCAGGCAAAGAAACGCCTGGGAGAACTGGAGCAGGACCTGAACAACCAAATCGGTGCGTTGGATCCCAACGGAGATCCGAACATCAAGACGGACCTGGAGCGTCAGCTCAATTGGGTCAAGGCGAGGGCGAGTGATGGTACGTTCGATGTCGGCTCCTATGAAGGCACACTGACCAGCTTCACCAAGGATCAGCTGAAGGATCTGGAACTCTCCAGAGACCTCTCAATGCAGTCCAACAAGCTGGCGCAGACGGTGAACTCCACCGCCTACCTGTTCTCCGAGTCTCCCTATACCGGCGTCAATCGGCCCGGCCCGAACAAAGCGCCCAACGACCTGCACCTGCTGTCCCGCGCAGTGGCCAGCTCCCAGGTGGATGAACTCATTGGCACGAATGTTCTCGCCAAGGAAAAGTTCGGCGTCGATTCGCAGGGCCGCCCCGTGGGCATCAGTGTCGGTGTGGATGGCTTCGGCGTCACTGGGAACGCGCAGAACGGCAAGCAGTACTTCATGGACATAGACTACTCCTCGCACAATGTGCAGAAGGGGCTCTACGACCTCGAAGCGCTGGACTACATCACCGGACAGGTGGACCGGCACGCGGGGAATATCTTCATCGACCCGGCTACGGGTCAAGTGAAGGGCATCGACAATGACCTCGCCTTCCCCCAGGTATCCCGGGACCACCTCTTCACGGATGCTGGTGGTGACACCGACCTGCAGGCCAAGCCCGTGGCGAACCTGCCCCGGTACATGCACTCGGAGACAGCCAGGAAGATCGAGAGCACCAGCCCTGATGCCCTGCGCGCGCAGCTTTCCAGCGTGAAGTACCCCGGCGGTGGCGGAAAGCTGACTGACGCGGAAATCGATGGCGCCGTGACACGCTTGCAGGAAATGCAAAGTCACATCCGCACGATGCGTGAGTCCGGCCGTGTGGTGGATACCTTTGACAAGCAAACCTACAACGAAGCCATCCAGGCGCAGGAGAAGCAGGTGGTCGACCAGTGCAGCAAGTACTGGAACGGTGGCGGTATCGAGAAGGCGACATCCGCAGATTTCACGGACGCCCGCAAGACCTCCTACATCGGCACCGTCGACATGGAACGGCGCAAGAACGAGCTTGGCCTGGACCAGAACCAGACCTTGAAGCTCGATGCCAACGGTGTGCGCAACGCCACGAACAGCACCGGCAAAATCGATCGCAGTCCCGAGCACGCGAAGTACAAGGAGAAGGCTGACCAGACCCTGGCCCAAAAGAAGGGCGAGGCCCGTCACAACATGACCAAGGCCGAGCTCAAGGAGCTGCGTGAACTTCAAAAGGATCTCGATCATTACGAGAATCGCCTGGACAAGCTCGACCATCACAATGCCATGGCCTCGCTCAAGTCCCTGCGCTATGGCGGCGTGGATAATGCGAAGGACGCCTTCCATGAAAAGCGCCTGCACGCGATGCAGAAGCTCAAGGACATCGACGACCGTCTCAACGACCAGGCGAAGCAAATGCTCGATGGTGAGAAGCGGGACCTGATGAAGAGCGCCAAGAAGGAGGTGGATGATGAGAGATCCCTCAATCAATCCCAAGGTGTGGACATGGGACATTCCCAATCACAGACTCAATCCCAATCATCCTCCAAGTCAGTCAAAGATGACGGTCCTGGCATTGACGGGGATGATGCCCTGAGCGAACTCGAAAGCGAACTGGAAGTAGAAGCTCCCAAAGCGAAAGTGGGTGTGGACGGCCAGCAGCAGACCCAGAAGCAGCCCGAGCCCAAGGGCATGGAGGTTGGCGGAGTAAAGAAGATCACCGCACGCTTCGAAGTGGGGAACGTCTCCAACATCACGGACCCCACGAAATCCACTCTTCAGCGCAAGGACAGCGTGCGGGAATCCATGAAGGAAAGCGGCATCGTGAGGCTTGGGAAGGGGAAATTCGAAGTGGATGGCGACTCGAACAAGGTGCGCCAAACCGCAAGGATTCGCACCGGCGGAGAGGGCGAAGACCAGCCTCAGGAGAGCCAGAAACAGAAGACCGGGGTCAAAGGGATGAAGTGAGCCTCAAGTCATCGAACGGGCAGCAGGCTCAACAGTGAGCGGCGGCTTCATTGTTTTGGTCGAGATTCTCCGCTTGTAGCAAACCAGTCTCAGCAAGCTGGTTGCTTACAATTGCAAGGATGCAAAAAATAACAGTATTGTTAATGGTGATGCCGCATACCTGCGCGCATCGTAGTGCATGGCATTGTCAGAGTTCGAGGTGGAGATAGCGACTCGAGTGGCAGACATCATTCAACGACGGCCCAGTCTGAGCCGCGATGTGGCCGCTCTGGCGCGGCTGGTAGGCGTGACGCCGTACCATCTCGCGCAGTACTTTCACCGGACTTTCGGCATGTCCCTCCACCGCTACGCCCAGGAACTGGGCACCGGACCTCGCGGAGAGATTCGGGATTGGGTGCTGCTCGCCATCTGAGCCAGCCCGTCGAGCAAGATGCACGTTTTTTCAGCGTCATATTTATGTGGCGCAAACTCGGGCAATGATTCACGTTTTAGAAAAACCAGAATGAGCGATGAAGGATGCCGGAGACGAACTTGCGCACGCCGTATGGAGGGTGAACTTCCTCCAACGGCTCCTGGACACGCATCGCGCCACCACGAATCCGGGAATTGAAGAGTGGTCTCTGCAAGAGTCCGCCTACGAGCATCAACTCGAGAAGGCCAAAGCAGAGCTGGCGAGGCTCAGGCAGCGTAGTGATTGAAGGGATGTGACCCTGAGGCGGCCCCATTTTCCTCCACCATGGAATCGCATCCGGGCTCGGAGGTGGGGCAGGCGGCGGATGCTGGCACCGAGGACCTCCGCAGTGGGGGCGCCAACTTTGGTGGCGTTGTGATGGTGACCTGGACTGTGTCTGCCTCATCCAGCGATGGGCACCGTACGGGACAGCCATGACCTCATGCTGCCATTGATATTACATTGCTGATTCATGCTGGGAGGGGAGCGAGGGGAGGTACACAGGCATTCAGGCCTTATTGCACCAAGGTACAATAGGCAAACGCCGGGTATTTGGAGAGAATCACTACTCAATGCTCAAGCAAGCGAAGCGCGGAACGGGTGGTTGGTCCGTGCAATCATGCAACGGAGCAACGTGGAACGATTGCACATGAAAACAACACGAGCCAGGCATTGGGCTGCCTTCCAGATATCGCAGTACCACTCGAACACGTGCAGTGACTGGTTCCCCGACCGCGTGTGCGTATCGGTGCCCATCCCGGCGCTGGCAGGGCACTTCTCAATGACCATGACGGATATCCGCCGAGCCAGACGACGGGTTCGTTTAACCTGGAGAAGAGCCAGGAGCAGATCCGCAGCATGGCCAGCGAGGCTGCGGAGTGAAGATGACCATTTCCGTGCGGGGCGCCGGCACCACTGGCGCTCCGCATCACCATCCCATCCAAAGACACTGCCATGAAAACGAATCTGATTTCCCATTTGCTGCTCGCCTGCATGGGGAGCGCTCTCCTGTCCTCCTGTGTCGCCGGTCACGTCGATCGTGTGGAAGATCGCATGGACCGTCGTGAAGACCGCTATGATCGCCGCCACTACAGTGGACCCGGTGATCGCGCCGAGGACTACTGGGACAAGCGCGAAAATGTGAATGACAAGCTGCGTGGACGACGCGGGTTGATGTATTAGAGCATTTTAAATAAAGCTATAGCCAGTTCGAATTGAGTTGTGGCAGCTCGTCCCGGAGGGACGCTGGTTGGTAGCCGGTGGTGTAGGGAGCCTCAGCGACCGCAACCACCGGATCTACGCATCAAACGTTCTTGCGTCCCGGATGGGACGCCGGAAGAGTATCATAGACCCCCGGCACGAGGAAGAGACCATGACCGCCTCTTCCGCCGTCCCATCCGGGACGGAGTAGCTTTGGCATCCATGATCCGGTGGTTCCCGGCCTGATTACAGGCCTCCACCACCGGCTACCATCCAGCGTCCCTCCGGGACGAATACGCCTTTGTTCTCATTATCTACGGCTACAGTTTTAGGGAAAATGCTCTAGAGCAGCGCAATAGACGGACGGGGCGCCAGTGAGCCACTCAAATTGGGTGGCTGCCTGATTCCGCGGGCGCGTGAACGTGAGTGTGAGGATACAACGGCGGTGCCGAAGGCCCTGGACTGTGCGCAGCACTGCTGCCGCTCTCCTCAAGTGCAGCATGCTGCACACCTCTCTGGGTGCGTCACTCCACGAGCGAGTATTGCCATCGCCATGGTGGAACATTCTCATGTTGGTCGAATAAATTCTGGGATGCCCTCGTCCGTGTCGGAGGTCAGCATGAATACTTCATGTGAGCCCCTCAACCCAGCCTCTTACGACACTATGATGGAGCAGCGAATCATGCGAGTGACCCGAAGCCTCGGATGCCTTGCCAGTATGGCGGTGGGTTTGTGCCTCTCTTCCTGCACGTCGTACTACCTTCCGTCCTCTGATGCAGGAGGGTGCGCCTCATCGAGTAGCCGTGACACGGGGTGGGGAACAATAACGAGTAGCAGCTACAGTCTCCCCAGTGTGTACGCCGGTGCATCAAGTTCCGGCTACAGCTACAGCGTCAGTTGCAACACACCACGCACCACGAGCTCCTGCGATTCGTCGAACTCCAGTTTCACGACGTTCAATTCGTGGCATGGCACGAGTGGCGTCCAATGCGACAGTGGGGACTCTACCTACAGAGGAGGCCTGATAGGTGCGGGCAGTTCGTATCATTCATCCCATGAAAGTGCCTCAGCACGATCCAACAATCGGCAAAGCACGGGCACGAGCCCCGGATTCAAAAGCCTGCTCAGTACCGACTATGGAAGTCCGTCCGCTGGGAGTGGAAGCCTTCTCCGGCAGGGTGACATACGCCCTTCTGCAAACAGCGGCAGCTTGCTGTACTGAACCTCGCGGCCACGAAATGGATCATCCGCGCTGCCTGGTTCCATCCATCCTCGTCTCTCGTCTCTTGTCTCACTTCAGCAGCCGCGCCACGGCAGCGGCGAGAAGCTGCAGTCGTTTGAGTTCCGATACCACGTGCGCACGGGGGCGGCAGTAGTGCACGGAAATCATCCCGAGCATTTGGCCCGTGCCATCCACCAGCGGCATGGATCGCACGGCGCGGACGCTGGCCTTCTGCAGTTCGTCCAGGCTCTGGGTATCTGCAAAGATGGGACTGGTATTCACATCTTCCACGATCACCGGTCGATGCTCCTGCATTGCCAGACCGCAGGCGGAGTGACGGTCATTGGTGAACTCGAAAAAGTTCAGAAACGACCGTCCGAACCCTCGCTGCGCCTCCAGTATCAAGCCCTGCCCTGTGGGGTGGAGCCGCTGGACGTTGGCAAAATCCGCTGAAAGTACGGAAGTCGCTGCCTCAAGAGCCCACGTGAGTGCCACATCGCGACTGGCCAGCCCCTGTAGTTCGGTGAGTTTCTGCAGCCATATCTGCAGCTTTGCATCAGCCGCCTCTTCCCGCGCCGCCACAGACTGTGCCGCAGTACGGTTGCTCTCCCTGCGGAGGTGTGCCAATTGCTGCTCCACACCGTCTAGCCATTGGCCGCCTGTCAGGTCCATGGATTGTCGTTATGAAAAAATCAGGGGAATGGTATCCAGCTCTCTTGCACAATGCAATCAGCGGGCAGACGAGTTATGATAGCAGAGACTGGGTGAGAATCAAGAACACGCCTCGGTACGAGGCTCCCCGCCAATACCAGCCTTCGCACCTCGTCCAGTCAGCCGAGTTACATCACCATGATGGCATCTGAATTCCCATAATAAGACAGGCCAGATCGCCGATGTACTTCGCGAGAGGTATCGACCTTCACGGCCAGTTGCCACCGACGAATGCAGCGAGCCGTTCTCTCACTTCCCGGAGAATCGAATCAGCACAAATTCCTTCTCGCTGCGAGCTTCACCCCATTCGCCCGTGAACTGCCCGCGAATCTCGCCCTTGCCATAGCGGCGCTCAAAGTAGAGCCACCAGTCCTTGTAGATCTGTGGTGTGGTCAGCATCCACTTGATGCCACTGTCCGGGATGGTGTTGATGTCGTAGATCTCGAACGTATCCTCCGGCAGGTAGAAGGGGTAGGGGATCTGCGCAAGGTGCAGCAGCATCAGCGGGCCATCCTTCGGTTCCATGGCCTTGTTGATGGCATCCGCCACGGGCTTGATGATGTGATCCGTGTGCACGTACACCCCGGTGAGCGCCCCGTAGAAGCCTATCGCCGCCGTGAGGCCAATGCAGGACCACACGGCAAACTTCTCTGCCAGAGACTCGCGGTGCCGCAGCAGCCACACACAGGCGATGGTGCTGAGCGCAAAGCCCACGATCCAGAGCACGGACTCACCCACGGGCAGTGAGAGATCCACCTTGGCGAAAAGCACCAATCCCGCGAGACCCAGCAGTGAGACCACCGCGACGGCGAGCATCACATGTTTCCAGATGGCAAAGGCGCGGCGTTGCCCTTCGGCGAAGCCCGCGGAGAGCAGCCAGCCCAAGAGCATGGCCACGGGACCGAGCAGTGGCGCCACATAGCGCGGGCTGGAGCTGGGCAGCAGCACCATGAACGCAAAACCCGTCATGGCTCCATACAAGATGCCGCGGAAGACCTGGGTGCAGTCCTCCGTCTCACGTGCGCCAGTGACGGTGCGCTTTCTAAACGCGAGCGGCAGGAAGAGAATCCATGGGAGGAACATCACCAGCGCCCGTGGCCCGCGCACGATCCAGTCACTCACGGAGCTCTTCTCTTCACCGGTGACACGGCTCGTCACTTCATGACTCCAGGCGTCCATCGCATTGCGTGGAATCTCCGGCGCCGGCAGGCCCTTGAGCTGTGCGTCTGCCACGGCGCGCTGGTGCAGCACCTGCAGCAGCTTGTCATACTCCTGCATGAAGGGGATGGCCCACACGAGTGCGATGCCCAGGCACACCAGAATTCCGAGCAGATGCGGCAGGGAAAAGAGTTCGCGCCAGCGCTTCGTCTGCCAGCACACGCCAGCCAGCAGCAGGTAGAAGAAGAGGAAATGCGCCGGCCCCTTCGCCAGCAGCGCGAGTCCCAGCAGCACCCCGGCGACCAGCCACGTGAGCCAGCGGTTTGCCTTGCCCAGAAAGCCTGCGAGCCACGCGGCAAAGGCCGCACCCGTGAAGGCGATGTAATACACCTCAATCTCCGCAAGCCGCCCTTTCTCAATGCAGCCAATGCTGGTGAGAAAACACACCACTCCCAGCAACGCAGCGCGCTCGCCGATGGCTCTGCGGCCAAAGCCATACATGAGCAAGGACGCGCCCAGCATGGTGAGCACGCTGGGAAGCCGCGCGGACCATTCGTTCTGCACTCCCGTGAGCTTGAAGCTCGCGGCACTCACCCAGTTGATGAGCGGCGGCTTCCGCACAAAGGGCTCACCTCCGGAGTAGGGCACCACCCAGTTCCCTGTGTTCAGCATCGTGCGCCCCGGCAGCGTGCGCCGCCACTCCTCCCCGCGAATCTCCCGCCGCCCGAGCCCCGTGAGATACAGGAGCGCCCAGAGCAGGGTGATGGCGGCAATGGAGAGGAGGGACTTCATCAAGGAGGTGCGGAAGCAGGAAGCGAGGCGTGAGCAGCAACGGAAGGGTGACCTTAGCAAGGGTGCGGGAACGTGGAAGCAGAGCTTTGGTGGAATTTTCAGCAGGAGGTTAGGCGTCCTCGCCTGACAGTGGGCGTTAGACCTCCGGTCTGACCAGAGACATCTGTCCCGCAGTAAGTCGATCTACACGTGATGCTGCGCACTTCGTGGAGCTTTCGTGCTCCGGAGGGATGTTTCGGAGATGGCTCCTGGTGCTTTGTGCCGCTTGCTTTTTACTTCCGTCAGACCGGAGGTCTAACGCCCACTGTCAGGCGGGACGCCTAACCTCCTTGTCCTGGCGTGAAACAAAAGAAGCAGGCATCGCTGCCTGCTTCTTTTGAATCTAGGAACAGAATGTACGTTCGTCCCGCTTAGGCAGCGCCCGCCTCAGCCTTCGCCGCGGCGTCCTTTTCCTTCAGCACGGCCTTGCGGCTCATCTTCACGCGGCCCTTGTCATCCACGCCGATGCACTTCGCGGTGACGGTGTCACCGGTGCGCACCACGTCTTCCACGCGCTCCACGCGGTAGTCGGCGAGTTCGGAGATGTGGATGAGGCCATCCTTCTTGCCGCCGAGCGACATGAAGGCGCCGAAGTTCGTGGTGCTGACGATGCGGCCTGTGTACACACGGCCCACTTCGACTTCGCCCACGGTGTTGTTGACGAGTTCCAGCGCGCGCTCGAGGGCTTCCTTGGAGGAGGCGTAGATGAGCACCGTGCCGTCGTCGCTGATGCTGATGTCCGCACCCGACTCGGCCTGGATGGCCTTGATGTTCTTGCCGCCAGGTCCGATGAGCTCACCGATCTTGTCGGGGTTGATCTTCGTCTTCTCGATGCGGGGAGCAAAGCTGCTGAGCGGCTTCACTTCGCTGATCGCCTGGTTCATGATGGCGAGAATGTCCGTACGGCCGACCTTCGCCTTGCCGATGGCTTCATTCAGGATGCTGAGCGGGATGCCCGGAAGCTTCAGGTCAAGCTGGAAGCCGGTGACGCCGAGTTCGGTGCCGCAAAGCTTGAAGTCCATGTCGCCGAAGTGGTCTTCGCTGCCCAGGATGTCCAGCATCGTGAGGTAGCGGGTCATCGTGTCATTCGCGTCGAACTCGCTCACGAGACCCACGCTGATGCCAGCGACGGGGCGCTTGAGCGGCACACCGGCGTCGAGCAGGGCCATGACGCCGGAGCACACGGAGGCCATGGAGGTGGAACCGTTCGATTCCATCACTTCGCTGGACACGCGCACGGCGTAGGGGAAGTCTTCCGGAGCGGGCACCACGGGCTCCACGGAGCGCTCAGCGAGAGCGCCGTGACCGATTTCACGACGGTTCTGGCCACCGAAGCGACCGGTCTCACCCACGCTGAAGGGAGGGAAGTTGTAGTGCAGGATGAAGCGCTTCGTGTCTTCGCCACCGGCGTAGGTGTCGAGTTCCTGGGCTTCGTCGAGGGGAGCGAGCGTGGCCAGAGCCAGCGCCTGTGTCTCACCACGGGCGAAGAGGGCCGAGCCGTGCGAGCGGGGGATGAGACCCACTTCGCCGCTGATGTTGCGGAGCTGGTCGATCGCGCGACCGTCGCAGCGGGACTGCTTGTCCAGGATGGAGATGCGGAAGGCTTTCTTCTGCAGGTAGTCGAAGGCCTGGCTGATTTCGAAAGCACCGGCTTCGGGATACTTTGCCTTGATGGCGGCTTCCACTTCGTCACGCAGGGCGCCCACGGCTTTGCTGCGTTCGATTTTGCTGGGGCGGTAGAGCGCGCCTTCGATGCGGCTGCCTGCCACTTCGTAAGCCACTTCGAGGAGTTCATCCTTCACCAGCATGAGGTTCACCTGGCGCTTCTCTTTTCCGGCAAGGGTAGCGAGCTGCTCCTGTGCGGCCACGAGCACCTGCACCTGCTCCTGCGCGAAGGCGAGGGCAGCGATGAAGTCGGCCTCAGGAAGCTCCTGGGCGGCGCCTTCAATCATGATGACGTCGGTCTTGTTGCCCACGTACACGAGGTCGAGGTCGCTCTTGGCGCGGAGGGCGTGCGTGGGGTTCACCACGAACTGGCCATTCACGCGGCCCACACGCACGGCGCCCACAGGGCCGGCGAAGGGAATGTCAGACACGCACAGCGCGGCGGAGGCGCCATTGATCGCGAGGATGTCGGAGTCGTTTTCACCATCCGCGCTCAGCAGAAGGGCGACGACCTGGGTGTCGAAGTAATAACCCTTCGGGAAGAGCGGGCGCAGCGGGCGGTCCGTCATGCGGCAGGTGAGGATTTCCTTCTCGGTGGGGCGGCCTTCACGCTTGAAGTAGCCACCAGGGAACTTGCCGGCTGCAGCGGCCTTTTCCTTGTACTCGACGGAGAGGGGGAAGAAGTCCTGGCCTTCCTTCACCTTCGTGGCGGACACGGCGGTGACGATGACGATGGTGTCTCCCAGGCGCACGGTCACGGCGCCGTCAGCGAGCTTGGCCAGCTTGCCGGTTTCGATAAAGATGTCGCCGCCGGGAAGGCTTGCGGTGATGTTATGGATTGCCATAAAAGATACTTTCTTTTGTTCTGTGTTGTCTGTCTTGCTCGGGTGATGCCTCCGGCGGTCCATGGGTGCTCACGCGTGTACGTGCCTGAGCGGGTCGGATGAACTGGGGTTTTTGGCGGGACGAGGGCCGTGTGCCGGGGGCGTGGGGGTACGGGCAGGCATGAATGGCCTGCACCGAGGGGACCGCGTTGTCTTGAGATCAAGTCAATACGGGCGTCCGGGCGAGGGGGCAGCAGGCGGAAATGCAATGCTGCCTGGGCAGTGAACTGCCCGCCGGACATCGATCCTCACAAAGCAAAAAAGGCGGAACCGGTGACAGTCCCGCCTTTCGGCAAAGTTTAGCGGCGCAGCTTGAGCGCCTTGAGGATGGAATTGTAGCGCGGCTCCTCGGTACGCTTGAGGTAGTCGAGCAATTTGCGGCGGCGCGCGACCATCATGAGGAGGCCACGACGGGACGCATGATCCTTGGAGTGCGTGCCGAGGTGCTCGGTGAGATGGTTGATGCGGTCAGTCAGGCGCACGATCTGCACGTCTGCACTTCCGGTGTCCTTCTCATGGATCTGGAAGGGCTTCGTATCTGTGGTTGCGGCTTGGCTCATTAGATGGTTTGAATTCCGCCAACCTGGCGGTCAGGTTTTCCGTTTTGTGGAGCCGGGAAAAAGCCACGGAATGTAGTATTTGCAAGAAGAAATTCAGCCCTGCGAAGGGATTTTGAGAGGGCAGGGGAGGAACGGCCCGGTGGGTGGCGCGTGGCAGGCGAGTAGGTTGAGGGTGAACCGCTAATGAACACCAACGAGACACCAATAAAGTGCATTCGCTGGGGAAGGGCACCTCATAAGAGAGAGAACAGCACCGAGGGACGACAAGATAAGAAGGAGGTTAGGCGTCCTCGCCTGACAGCGGATGTTAGGGCGGTTTAAACAAAGTCGTGGCCTTGGATCAGGGGTGGCTTGCCGCACCGCGACCAGCGGTCGCAGCCACAGTGGTACCAAGACTTACTGCCGTGGCGGATGGTTCAGGCCGCAGCTGTGGCTGCGACCGCTGGTCGCGGTTGGGGTGGCGCGCCCCAATACGAAAATGGCTACACTGTAAATTGAACCGCTCTAGACCTCCGGTCTGACCAATAACGGTTACCACGATGCTCATCCTCTCCGGTGAAAAAGCGTGTCTCTCGAGCGCTTGCCGCACGCACTCCGCGGCGCAAAGCGTGCCTTCTACCTGCCAGATGAAAACAGACCCTGTGGTCCCTGTTTCATGCGGGTACGGTTTCCCTCTCCCTAGTCCTGACACACAAGGAAGTCAGGTCTCCAGACCGGACAGCGTCCGAAGGGTCTAAATAAATAGAGCGAGGAGAATCGTACACTTCCGGTCTACGCCGCCGCCTGCCTTTTGACCGGTAGGGGGCTGCTGCGTCGGCCTCCTAATTTTCGCGGGCGGAGGCGGTGTGGCACTTCGTGCAGCAACTCCCAGCACTCGGATGCCTCTCCCTCACCCAAACATTAGCGAAAATTAGTGTCCATTAGTGGTTCCTCCCCTCGTTCCACCTCATCGCTGCATCTCTCCATTTCATTGCCATTGCCACCATCCACCCATCCCATTAGCATCCCAGCCCATGCACCTCTCCAGCCTCTGGCACGCTCGCTTCCTTCCCGTCCTGCTGCTGCCGCTTTTCGCCAGCTCCCTGCTCGCGGAAACTCCCAAGCCCTCTGCGAAAACACCCGCCGCAGAAGCGGCGACCGCCACCACCCCCACCGCCACCACCCCCACCGGCACCACCCCCACCGGCACCAAGCGCCCGGACTCGGCGAAGTTCGCCAAGGACATCGCCAAGTTCGACGACGAGGAAAAATCCAGCACACCACCCCCGCGCGGCGGCATCGTGTTCACCGGCAGCTCCAGCGTCCGCATGTGGAAGAATCTCAAGACCGACTTCCCTGACCTCCCCGTCATCAATCGCGGCTTCGGCGGCTCCGTGGCGAATGACCTCCTCGTCTACTTCGACCGCGTCATTGCCCGCTATCAGCCCAAGGTCATCGTGCTCTACACCGGCAGCAACGACATCAATGCCAAGCTCACCCTGGACGAAGCCTACGCTGACTACACCAAGGTGCTCGACCTCATCCACGAAAAACTTCCCAACACCCGCGTGGTGGTGAATGCCGTGAAGTATTCCGAGAAGCGCATCGACCAGATGGACAAGGTCACTGCGCTCAACAAGAAGCTCGAAGCCTGGTGCAAGGAACACGACTGGTCCCGCTGGGTCGAGTCCGCTTCCCACCTCCTCGACAAAGACGGCAAGCCCCGTACCGCCGAGGTCTACCTGAAGGACAAGCTCCACCTCAATGAAAAAGGCTACGCCGAATGGAAAGCCATCCTCGACCCCGCCCTCCGCGAAGAGTGGACGAAGGCAAACGGCACTGCCACTGCCACTACCACCGCAAAGACCAAAGGCTCCTGATTCAGATTTCCGGTACCGTAGGTTGAAGTAGCGAGCGCCATCACCCAAGGAGTGGGGGTATTCCTGCCCCCATTTCCGGATGGCAGCCGACTAAATAAGGAATCTTGGGGCAGTTCCATCCCTCATCATTCATGCCGAACACCATTCTCTGCTCACGCCACTCCAACCAAGGGTTGAACCCGACTCGAAGTTGCAGTCTGAAGGACTGCGGGAGCCCAGCCCAGGGTTAGGGAGCCTAAGCGACCGACACCCTGGGTAGATGTAGAAAAAACTAGGACCCTGAAGGGGTCCAGGAGAAGATCGCACCACTCCTCACCCAACCACCGGGCAACAGCGCATTCTCCACGAGCCGAACTGAGAAACCCCAAAAAAATCTGCATACGCGGAAATGCCACCTGACTCACCTGACTCTCATAGCGGAAACGCTGCCCCCAAGGCTCCCTTCGTCTTCGCCACCTGCAAGCAAGGCTGGGAAAAGGCCCTGAAGGATGAGGCCAAATCCATCCCCGAAGGCCTCCGCCCCGCCTTCATGCGCCCCGGCCTCATCACCTGGAAATGTGAGGTCCCGCCCACCGCGGACTTCGTGCTGCCCGGCATCTTTGCCCGCATGAGCGGCCACTCCATCGGCACGTGCAAAGACGCCGCGGACCTCGCCAGCAAACTGGGCGAGGTGAAACGACACACGCTCAAGCTGCACGTCTATCCGCGTGAGTTTCCCGAAGACGGCCTCCCGCTGGAGGAGTGGTCCCGCATCGATGCCTTCCGCACTCGCCTGCTGAAATCCCTGCGCGATGCCGGTGTGGCGATGGATGATGATAGCGAAACCGTGTTGGGCGATACCGTGCTGGATGTCATCGTGGAAGATGATCTCGCTGCCCCATTCTTCGCCGGATGGCACCGCCACGGTGCCAACACCAATCCCACTCCCGGCGGCATCCCACGTGCCGTTATTCCCTTGGAATCACCCTCCCGCGCCTGGTTGAAGCTCGTGCAAGCCCTCGCCTTCGCCGGACTTGAAACGAAAAACACCCACCCGCTGCGTGGAAAAATCGCCGTGGAGCTCGGCAGCGCCCCCGGTGGTGCGAGCTACGCCCTGCTCCAGCGTGGCATGCGCGTCATGGGCATCGACCCTGGCGCCATGGACCCACGTGTGCTGAACTACCGCACTCCTCAAGGAGGCATTCCCTTCAAGCATCTCCAGATGCCCGCCGGTGAGGTGGACCCCAATCTCCTCCCGCCGCAAGCTGACCTCCTCATCTCCGACCTGAATCTCGCCCCCGCCGTGATGATTCGCCTCGTGAAAAAGATGCAGGCCCAAGTGCAGGCCAGCCTCCTCATCCTCACGCTGAAGATCAACGACCGCGCCGTCTTCGCCAGCCTCCAGGAAAACCTCACCGCCATCCGCGACTTCGCCCCCGGTCCCATCCGCGCCACCCACCTCCCCGGCAACCGCGATGAGATTTGCGTGGTGGCGGGGCGGCTTGGTAGTTGAAACGCAAAGCAGCGAAAGCAGCAACGAATGAAGTTTGAGCAAAACGTGTTGCCTGCAAAGCGCAGACTCATTTCTCTCTCCAATGGGTGAGCAGGCCCTCGTTCAAGGAGCGGGACTTGCCTAAGTCCCGGTGGTGGGCAAATGGGTGCGGAGCCTCATCGCGACGTTGTTCTGAAAAGCTATGCAGGTGTTGATTTTCCTGCATCATTGCAGACTATCTACCTGCACAGCAGAAGTATGAAAGCCACTCCCTTCCAAGTTGTTTTCGCCGAAAACTGGATGGCGAAGGTCTGGAAAGTAGGATTCGTTGCGGCGACAATTTCCACATCCATCATTCACTTCATTCCAACTTTCGGTGTTCTTGGCTTCTCTATTTCTTCGTTTGTGCTGGTATTTGTGATTCTTGTGGGTGGACTCATCGCCTACTTCGCGTCGCTCATTTTTGGCTCATGTATCCTGCCGCCAGTCTACCGGTGGCGGGAGCGAATCAATGGAGCTCCTTTCGAGACTGGTGATGTCGTTGAAATATTGAAGAAGCCCCATCGTGGACGGACTGCCAGGATGGTTTCTCCAGGAAATCCACAGTATGGAGCTTGCGTGCGCTTATCCGATAGCGGAGATGGCTCAGCCACCTTGAATGTCGAGTGGCACGCAATTCGGAGACTGTCTAAAGCCGAGCAAGACATTGGTGCCAACGGCGAGAAATCTCCATTGCTGGCTCAGCTTGATCATTCGCCGAAGCAATGAAAATCCCGGCGATTACAGGAATCATTCGGCGGCGAATCTTGCTGAACTACAGAGTCGCGCCCGATGTCGCGCAATCCGTGCTCCCTTCGAGATTTCGCCCCAAGCTGGTCGGCGCCTATGCGATAGCAGGCGTTTGTCTCATTCGATTGGAGGGCATCCGTCCCAAGGGGATTCCGGGATCGTTTGGCATCACCAGCGAAAATGCCGCTCATCGGATCGCCGTTGAGTGGGAGGATGATGAAGGGAGGACACAACAGGGCGTTTATATTCCACGACGCGACACGAGCTCTCGACTGAATGCCCTTGCGGGAGGGCGGGTGTTTCCAGGCGTTCACCATTATTCGAAGTTTACGGTCGATGACCACAACGGAAGGATCTCGCTGCGAATCCTTGCAGAGGGCATCGAAGCGCCACTCGTCCACCTTGAAGCAAGTGAGACCGAAGTATTTCCTGAAACATCCATTTTCAACTCCCTGGCGGACTCTTCCCAATTCTTCGAGTCAGGCTGTATCGGGTATTCCGCCCGTCCAGATTCCTGTGTGCTCGACGGTCTCTCTTTGAGGGTGTCCGATTGGCGGGTGTCACCACTCGCCATTCAAATTGCCCGCTCATCCTACTTTGATAACGTATCAATATTCCCAGCCGGAAGCATCGTTTTGGATCATGCGTTGCTCATGCGGGACATTCCGCATGAGTGGCATTCCGAACCGACGATGAACTCGGAACAACCGTTGGCGGCCAATACTGCGGATCGTGCCCCTCAGTCAACTTGAAGTGACGCAAGTTCTCCCAGCCCTCACCCACGCCGAAGCCATGCCCGAAACCCCATCCCCCAAGCCCGCTACCCTCAAACGCCTGGATAACATCCTCATCGTCGTCGAAGACCTTGAGGCCGTGAAAGCCTTCTTCATCGCGCTGGGCCTCGAACTGGAAGGCGAGACCATCGTCGAAGGTCCCATGGTGGAGCGCCTCATCAATCTTCAGAACGTCCGCGCCACCATCGCCATGATGCGCACTCCGGACGGCCAGGGGCGCATTGAGCTCGACAAGTACCACACACCGGACCCCATCCGCATCGGCCCGGTGAACACTCCGGTGAACGCTCTCGGCATCCGCCGCATCATGTTCGCCGTCGAAGGCATCGATGAAGTCGTCGCCCGCCTCGTTGCCCACGGCGCTGAACTCGTCGGCGAAGTGGTGCAATACGGTGACATCTACCGCCTCGCCTACGTGCGCGGACCAGAGGGTATCATCGTCGGCCTTGCTGAGGAACTCGGGTAACGCACCACTCCACACCTCCGTTGATGCCGGGACCAGCTCTGCACACATGGCCAGTCTGAAAAATCAAGAAAGCGAAGCTGGGCCGTCTCAAATCAAGACCCCGCTTCACTTGCGTCTGGCACACAGAGAACACGCTTTGCGTCTTGGAGTGCGTGTGGCAAGCGCTCAAGCGCGACACCGCTTTCAATCGGAGGGGCAGGCATCACTTTCGACATCACGTTCCAAACTCCATGGCACCCCACCAACGTAGCTCGCGAGTCCCTTCGCGAGGACGCCACGCCAAAGAACCCATCTCGAAAAACCAACCGCAGCATGGACCAAACCGCGCAGCCCCCATGCCGGAGGCATGGCAGCATGTAGCCGGTGGTTGAGCGAAGCGACACCACCGGGCAAGCGAGAAAAATCACCGCATCCCGAAGGTGATGCCAGCATCGTTGCCATCAGATGCGGTGTCAGTCCACCTCGCATTGCTTCACACGATTGGAGATACACTTGTGTCGATTAAAAAATGAGGCAAGCTCCCTGAGCCGTCCTTCCTCCCACACAGCTCCCGAAGCCCCCGCTTCACCCATCTCCCCACGGCCCCGCACCAGGCCCAAGGAAGGGGGACGCCTCGTTCCCCAACCCCGACGTGCCAACCCTCTTCGCTCTGCATGAAAGGCCATGTACCACCAGCAGCAGCTCCTACCCATGTGGTCCCCCTGAGACTTTCCCCTCAATTTCCCAACCCATCCTGTCTGCCCTTCGCGCTCCTTTGCGGCCATTCCTCCCCGCTCAAAATCAGCATCATGCCTCGAAAACGATAGTTCGTTCTGCCAGTTTTGATTCTTTTCCAAACCTTCCGTCCGCACCACGACCTGTATTCCTCAGTCTCCGAAGTTCCTCTGCGTCTCCGTGTTTGATTCGTCCTTCGTCCTCACCCTCCGGGCTGCTTCGCAGTCGTCTCGCTCCGCTCGGCGCTGTATTGAAGCCAATGCACCTCGCCGCACCCAGCATCCCTCAGGCTATCAACTATCAACCATAGACCATCAACTCCCAGTCCCCCTTGTCCTGTCCCAAAATTCCCGCTACGTGTGATTAAGTTGCCCGCTTCCTACTCATGAACCGCCTCCTGACCCTCCTGCTCCCCGCATTCCTGTGCTTCAGCAGTGCAGTCACACAACTGACCGCCGCACCGGCAACCCTTGCAATCCGCGAAGGCGACCACATCTGCATCATCGGCAATACCCTCGCCGAGCGCATGCAGTTCCCGGGGCACAACCATTTCGAGACGCTCCTCTACCAGCGCTTCCCCAAGCACAACCTCGTGGTGCGCAATCTCTCCTGGTCCGCGGACGAAGTGGCCCTGCGCCCGCGCGCGGAGGGCTTCGGCACGCCGGATGAACATCTCACTTTCAGCAAGGCGGATGTGGTCATTGCTTTCTTCGGTTTCAACGAATCCTTCGCGGGCGAGGCGGGACTGGAGAAGTTCAAAACCGACCTCGAGGAGTGGATCAAGCACACCAAGGCCCAGAGCTACAATGGCAAGGGCGCGCCGAGGATTGCGCTGGTGTCGCCGATGGCGGCGGAGGATTTGGAGAATCCCAATCTGCTCACAGGCGATGCGCTGAAGGAACTGAATGCACGCCTCGCTCTGTATACCAAGGCCATGCAGGAAGTGGCGGAGAAGAACGGGGTGGTGTTTGCCAACGTCTTTGAAGGATCAGGGAATGCTTTTGAACTGGCAAAGAAGCAGTTCGAATCGGGTGCGAAGGGGTATGGATTCCCACTGACCATCAATGGAGTGCACCTCAAGCGCGAGGGTGACGCGGTTTTTGGAATGATTCTCCAAGATGCGCTCTTTTCCACATCCGAGGAGTTGAAGAATGAGCGTCGTTTCGATTTCATCAGAGAGAGCGAAGGTTCGCGAGGTGCCCTCCATGCCGAAATCGAATCCAAGAACTTCCATTGGTACAACCGCTACCGCATCGTCGACAGCTACTATGTCTACGGCGGACGCAGCGGCCTGAAGTTCGCCGATGGCGACCAGACCAATCGCGATGTCATGCAGCGCGAGCGCGAGGTGCTCGATGTCATGGTGGCCAACCGCGATGCCCGCATCTGGAAGCTCGCACAGGGTGAGAAGGTTTCCGACAAAGCCGACGACAGCAATGTGCCTCCCTTCCTCGATGTGAAGACCTGGTTCGGCGCGGGCATCAAGAAAGACGCCGGCGCGAACACGGGACAGACCAGCAAGACGGCCGAGGGCAGCAGTGCGGAGATTCCCACCGTGGCCGAAACACAGAAGAAGTTCACGCTGGCCAAGGGCTTCAAAGTCGAGTGCTTCGCCAGCGAGGAAAACTTCCCCGAACTCGCCAATGCCACCGCGATGGCTTTCGATACCAAGGGCCGCCTCTGGGTTTGCACCATGCCCAGCTATCCGCAGTGGAGACCGGGGGATGAGTTCATCGACAAGATCATCATCCTGGAGGACAGCGATGGCGATGGCAAAGCGAACTACTGCAATACCTTCGCCGACAAACTCCACCTGCCCATCTCCTTCGAGTTCTATGACGGTGGTATTCTCGTCAGTGACCAGCGCAATCTCACCTTCCTGAAGGACACGAATGGTGATGACAAGGCCGACTTCCGCGAGGTGATGCTCAGCGGCTTCGACAGCGCGGACAGCCATCATGTGATCAATGCCTTCACCCAGGGCCCCGGCGGCGACCTCTATTTCCAGGAAGGCACCTTCCACTACACCCAGGTGGAGACGCCCTATGGCCCGGTGCGTTGTGCGAACGCGGGCACCTACCGCTATGAGCCGCGTACCCAGAAGCTCAGCGTCTTCGTGAGCTACAACTACGCAAACCCGCACGGCATCGCGTTTGATCAGTGGGGACAGACCTTCATCGCCGATGCGAGCGGTGGCATGAACTACTTCGCTACGGCCTTCAGCGGCCAGCTTCCCTATCCTGAGAAGCACGCCTCCATGAAGACCTTCCTGAAGAAGCGTGTGCGTCCCACCAGCGGTTGCGAGTTCGTCAGCAGCCGCAACTTCCCGGAGGACATGCAGGGGAACTTCCTGCTGAACAACTGCATCGGTGTGCAAGGCACACTCAATCACACCGTGAAGGCCGTCGACTCCGGCTACGAAGCCACAGAGATCGATCCGCTCATGCTGAACAGCGACCCCAACTTCCGTCCCGTGGACATGGAGTTCGCGCCGGATGGCTCCCTCTACATCGTGGACTGGGCGGAGGCACTCATCGGCCACATGCAGTACAGCATCCGCGACCCGCTCCGCGACCATAAACATGGACGCATCTGGCGCATCTGGAATGCTGAGAAGCCGCTGGTGAAGCCAGTAAAAGTGGCGGGCGAGCCCATCAAGAAGCTTCTCGAACTCCTCAGTGCTCCTGAGTACCGCGTGCGCGAGCGTGTGAAGCAGGAACTTTCCACCCGGAAGTCTGAGGAAGTGCTCAAGGCGCTCGATGCCTGGGTGAAGCCACTGCGCGATGCCGTCATCACCAAGACCTCCGCCAGCCAGGAGCATCAGCTTGTGGAAGCACTCTGGGTGTATCAGTACCTGAACAAAGTGGATATGCCACAGCTCCATCGTGTGCTCACCTCTGGAATGCCCGAGGCCCGCGCCGCCGCAGTGCGCGTGCTCTGCTACTGGCAGGACCGCGTGCCGGATGCACTCGACCTCCTCACCAAGGCCGCGAACGACCCGGATCCCCTCGTACGCCTCGAAGCCGTGCGTGCCTGCAGCTTCTCGAAGGACCCGAAGGCCGCGAACGTGGCGCTCGAAGCGCTGAAGCAGCCGCAGGACTACTACATCACCTACACCCTGGGTGAAACGATGCGTGCGCTGAAGCCCTCGCCCTCCGCCATTGATGTGAAAGCGAATCCCGCCGCTCTCACCTATGTGCTGGGCCAGATGACCAATGACGAACTCAAGGCTGCGCCCCGCGTGGAAGGCGTCCTGAAAGCCCAGCTGGAGCGCAAGGGGCTGGATGCCGCTACGCGTGAAGCTGCTGCGGTGGACCTCGCGAAGCTGCTTGGCACCACGCGCGAAGTGGAGCTCGTCTCCGCCATCATGCGCTTCGATGACCAGCAGGTGAATACGGTTGTGTCCGCAGAGCTGGGCAAACTTCTCGCCTCCAGCTCACCTCAAGCGCTCAAGACCGCTGAGGCACAGATCACGCGTCTCGCCTTCAAGGACCACGGCGTGCGCAGCGCCCGCGTCGCTGGCATGGCTGCCTATGTGACCATGACCGGTGACCCCGCGAAGGTTGCAAAAGAGCGTCAGGACAATCACGAAACCATCTCCGTGCTTCTGGAGAGCATCGTCATCATCCCGGATCCCGTGCTCCGTGCGAAGTATCAAACCTTCGCCACAGACGCTGCTGGCGGCACGAACCTGCCGCCGCTCGTGCGCAAGGCCGCCATCGCCGCGCTGCCACTGACCGGCGCCGAGTTTGGCCTGCAGAACTTTGGCATTCTCGCCAAGGTGCTGCTGAAGGGCGAATACCGTGATCAGGTGGCGCAGGCCGCCATGCAGATTCCGCGCACCGCCTGGGACAAGAGTCTTGCGCCTTCGCTCGTGGAGAGCATCCTTTCCTACGCCAAGACCGTGCCCGCGAATCAGCGCACCGAGATGGGTTATGTGGAAGTCTCACGCTTCGGCACGGAGCTGTGCGCCCTGCTGCCCGCGGAGACCGGCCCTGCTCTGCGCAAGAGTTTGCGCGAGCTCGGCGTGAGCGTCTTCGTCATCCGCACCGTGCGCGAGCAGATGAGGTATGATACACCCGAGATCACCGTGGAGGCCGGCAAGCCATTCGAGGTCATCTTCGAGAACAACGACATCATGCCGCACAACATCATCTTCTGCAAAGGCGGCACGCATGCCGAGGTGGGCACCGCCGCCCAGACCATGCCCGCCACACCCGATGCGAAGGGCTTCCTCTACGTGCCGAAGCATCCCGCCATCCTCGACAGCGCCTACAGCAAGATGCTTGAGCCCGGCGAAAAGTCGCGTCTGCAACTGACTGCTCCCGGCACCCCCGGCGAGTACGAGTACGTCTGCACCTTCCCCGGCCACTGGGTCATCATGTGGGGGAAGATGAAGGTGGTGGCGCAGCTGGAGTAGTGCAGCGCGATCAGACGTGGACCAGCCAGTTCGGCGAGTAGCTTGGTGTCTGGGCCAGCGGGATAGCGGACAGGTGCGCCTTCACCGGTGGCGGCGCGGAAGACGGCTTCGGCGATTTTCTGTTCGGTGGGATACTCTTGCAGCTTCGCGAAATAGGCCTGGGCGAAGGTGTGGCAGGGTGGGGTGTCAGGCCTGCATGCGCTCGGTTGCCGGAGGGTGTGAGTAGCGAGGATGAAAGCACAACTCCCGGTTCAGGCCAGGTAGATGAAGTCCTTTTTTGCGTCGAGCGAGCGGGTACGCTGGCAGACTTCATAGCCATTGGCGCTGCCTTCGTCGTTGGTATTGCCCTCGATGGTGGAGAACACGTTTTTGTTGCCTCCAAATGCAAAGCCGGTGTGAGTCCAATCCGTGGAGGATTTGCGAACGAGAAAGATCTGGCAGTTTCCCAAGCTGCTCCAGGGCGACGAGCCGTTTTGGACGGCCTTCCCAGGAATAAAGCGCTTATTGGCTTTGGCCTGATAAGCGAGGGAATCACAGGAGAGGGAACCTTGCACTGGCATGGGCTTGCCTGTGAAATGGCATGCTTGCTTCAGTATATAGGTGACAAATCCCGCGCACCAGCGCATGGCGGGTCCATCTTCACCGCAATAAGCGCGCACCCAAGGCCCGCGATTGTCACCACCAAGTTCTCTTGGCTCTTCGTCCAGGTGTGCCTGGGCTATTTGACGCACGGCCTGATCCAGGGCTGTACCCGCTGGGACAGTCGCCTCCACCGCAGTACGCAAAGGTAGTACAAGGGCATCCCAGGTATTGCGGTTTACCACGCCGCTTTGCGCCAGGCCATTGTTCTGTTGAAAGACATGGACACACGCCTTTGTGGCGTCGCCGAACTCACCATCTATTGCAGTTGGCACCTTGTGAAACGTGAGCCACTCCTGCACGCGGCGCGCCTTCATTCCTGAAGCGCCCTTGGAAATGTTCGAGCTGAACTCAAGCTCCTTGCTGACGGAGGATGTGGGATAGATCATGGCGCTACAAGGTTTGATGTTGATTGTTGCAGGATTACCATTGGGTAATATGGTGAGCATATGGCGAAAATGGTAACATTGACAAGGAGAAAAATACTTCGTGTTCCCACAAGGTGGGTGTTCCTGTGTCGCCTGTTCCCCGGGGAACAGAGCGTTGCCACGGGCCGGCCCGGGTGCATCGCCTCTACGGGACAGTTCTTGAGAGCTGCGATCGACGCCAGATCTTCGGATGTGGGACCTCATCTGCCGGTGTTGCCGCGAGGCATCTTCGCTCTCTAAGCGGCTTGATGATTCACCATCTGGTCATCGTGCCTGCTCCATTTCCATTTTCATGCTTTCACTAAAGTCACGCTCTTCTGCCCTGCCTGCAGCCTGTCCATCCACGAAAGCGGTATCCAGGTGCGGTCAAAGGTGAAGAGGTGAAGAGGTGAATCATGAGCATGCCGATGCTGAGGTCGGCGAAGTCCACCACGAGAAGGATGCCAGCATGCATGAGTACCAGAGCTGCCCAAGCAGCGGCGCGGGTGAGGCGGTGGAGGCTCAGAGGGAGGAAGAGCAACTCCACGGCAAGGCATCCCCACGTGAGGCAGAGTGCTAATCGATAAAACTTCGGGGGTTTATTGAGTGGGTCGATGAACGTTTGTTCAGCGGTGTGTTAGCTCGAGACTCCGAACATCTCGCGCACCTTGGCCATATAATGCTCCTCGGAAGTGGACCAGCGGAGTTCAGCGAGCATCCTGGTGTCTGAGCCTGCGGGGTAGCGGACCTGATCGCCTTCATCGGTGGCAGCGCGGAAGACGGCTTCGGCGATGTCCTGCTCGGTGGCATAGGCGGTGGGATAGTTTTGCAGCTTGGCGAAGTAGGCCTGGGCGAAGGCATCGTAGGGTGGGGGAGTCAGGCCCTGCATGCGGTGGGCACCGTTGGCCCCGAGGTTGGTGGTGGGAGCATAGCCGGGCTCCACGATACGTGTCCTGATGCCGAAGGGCGCGAGTTCGTGCGAGAGGGATTCGGTGAAGCCTTCCACCGCCCACTTGCTGGCGGCATACACGGCGACGAGTGGCATGGGCGCGATGGCCGTGCTGGAGGTGACATTGATGAGCGCACCGCCGCCTTGCTCGCGCAGGTGGGGAATGGCGGCGCGGCAGACGGACATGACGCCGAAGGTGTTTGTCTCGAAGATTTCGCGCAGCAGCGCGTCCGACGTGGCCTCGAATGCGCCCAGCAGGCCGATGCCGGCGTTGTTCACCACGGCATCGAGTCGACCGAAGGTGGCAGTGGCTTGGGAGAGCGCGCTGTTGATGCTGTCCGCGTTGGTGACATCGAGGGGCAGGACCTGGAGTTGGCCTTCGGTGGCGGTGAAGAGTCCGGCATCTGGCTTGCGCATGGTGGCCACCACATTCCATCCGTGGTCGAGGAAGTATTGTGCGGTGGCTTTGCCGTAACCTGAGGATGCGCCGGTGATGAAGAGGGTTCTTGTTTTGTTCATGATTTGATTTGGTTCGTTTTGATTTGGATTGTGATGGCGCAGTGTACTCTGTTACCGTTGGACGAACCATAATTAGGAGTCCGCAAGACATTACCAAGCGTCCAGAATGAGTGTATGAACCCTCTAGATGACATCATCGCCCTGCTGCGACCCCATGCGGTCTTCTCCAAGCCCATCTCGGGAAAGGGTCAGTGGGGTGTGCGCTATGCCGCGCATGAGAAGCCGAGCTTCTGCGTGGTGCTGGAAGGGCAATGCTGGCTGGCGCTGGAAGGCAAGGCACCGCTGCGGTTGGAGAAGGGTGACTTTCTCCTGCTGACGTCCACGCCTGCGTTCGCGCTCTACAGCAAGCCCGGGGTGCGCCATGTCGCGGGTATTCCTTCGCGCATGGGAGTGAGGCACGGCGAGCAGAAGGGGAGGCCGGACTTTCGCATGCTGGGCGGCACCTTTGAGACGGAGCTGGTGAATGGGAAGCTTCTCCTAGCACTGCTGCCGGGCAGGATTCATCTCCGCTCCGGGGAGGCAGACACCAGCCGCCTCTCGAGCCTTGTCTCGCTCATCATGGAGGAGTACTCGGGAAGCAGGCCGGGGCGTGAAATGATTCTGGCGCGGCTGCTGGAGGTCCTGCTCGTGGACTCCCTGCGGTCTCATGACTATGACCCCAGCAGCATGGCCGCCGGACTGATGGCGGGATTGAGTGATCCACTTATCGCACGTGCCCTGGCAGCCATGCATGCTCGCGTGCAACACGGCTGGACCGTGGCGAATCTGGCGGAACATGTGGGCATGTCGCGCTCTGCTTTTGCCGCGCGGTTCTCTGAGAAGGTAGGTTGTGCTCCGATGGAGTATCTCTCCCTATGGCGCATGAGCCTGGCGCAGGATGTACTGCGTCGGGGAGACGTGGGCCTGGAGGAGCTGGCGGAGGATATTGGCTATCAATCCGCCAGTGCCTTCAGCACGGCCTTCCGGAAGAAGGTGGGATGTGCGCCGAGTGTGTTTGCGCGGGGCGTTTAACGTGCCACAGGGCGATGGTAACTCCAGAGCAGAGGATGAGCAAATGGGCTGGCTTCACTTCCCCGCCGCTTTCTTAATCTGCTGGGAGAGCGTTTGCAGTTCCTGGTCAGTAATCTTGGGTGTCGCCTTCTTGAGAGCGGCGGTGTAGTGCTCTGTCTCCTTGGGTTGGAGGGGGTACCCTACGTTTCCTGCGGTGGCATACGAATCAACAATCACGGTTTTGTCCGGCGCGATGATGACCCAGGAAGGCGCGCCTGGCTTGGCGAGTTTGCTGAACACTGCCCGCCCGTCCGGCATGTAGCTGGTATCGATGGCGACGACCACGTAGTACTTGCCCAGGATCTGCTGCACATCGCTGGCGGCGTGGTAGCGGTCAAAGACCCGGCACCATCCGCATTCCGGAAAGCCCGATTTCACGAAGACCATTTTTGACTCCGCGGAGGCCTGTTTGCAGGCAGCTTCCAGAGCGTCTTGCGCGGCAGTCGGCGGATAGTCCTTCTTCTCACCGGCACCATGAGCCGGAACTGTCGCCAATGACAAAACGAACGACACCAGAAGTAACCAGCATGATGGCATTTTCATGGGCCTATTGTGCCTGGTTTTTGCATGGATGACAAGAGCGGCGGCAGCGGTGGAATGGGCACCGGGGTACTGATTCACTGAGGGACTGGTTAGTTGCGCTATATGAGTATGGTTTACCGGGTGTTTCAACCCATGCAAAATTCTGGCTCACAAGGTTGCGTCGTTTCCGGCCCAATCGAAACTGGTGGACGGGCTTTCTCCATATCATTACCCTAGGTACCGCATGATTGCAGAGATTTTCACGGCGTTGATGGAGCCCTTGGGGAAGGCCGTCGGGTCGATTCCCAAGTCTATCCGGGCGCACATCGGGAAGGGCTTTGCGGCACTGGCTGGCATTTTCCGCAGAGTGCTCGTCAGTCTGCTCAGGGCGCTTGTGGCACCGTTTTGTCGGTCGAAGGAAAGGAAGAGGCAAATACACGCAGCAGGGCGCGGGAGGGCTTCGAACTGATTAGCGGTTCACAGGTATATCACATCAGGTAGGGGACGCTCATGAAAGTCAAATGCATGGCCTGCGGGGTGGAAAAGGACCCTTTGAAGAAGGAAGTTCACCCATACCCTGAGGATGGTATTGTTGATGACCCAGTCAGTCCGTTGTGGATGCTGGAGTGTCAGGGAGCCGACTGGAGATGGGTGATGGTTTGTCACCACTGCTTTCACAAGCTGGATCCCGATATGTGGATCAGCGACCGCTGCTGGCGGTCTTTGAATCCCATCACTCCGTTTGAGAAACTGCCAAAGTTCGGTGAGCCTTCCATCTGCATTGTAGAAGTTCAAATTGTCCGGCACGTGGAGAGTCACTTTCCGGGTTGGGTGGAGGCCGTGCTTACGGATGCGGCTGGTCAGGCATGGTCCTTTGTGGACAAGGTTCCGGTGTTCACCGAGGCAAACCTTGATGCGCAGAGCACCTATCCCCAACCTGGTGTGATGGCCTGTAAGTGGATACCCGAAGAGACTGGCGAGGGTTATCCCAAAATCTGGACCATTGATACCTCGACCCCGTGGGGTCTCGGAGTTTCGGGAGGTGAGACAATCTTCAAGGTATTCGCCAATCGAGTCACTCGAATCGCTGCCCTTTGAGTGGGCGGTGAGCTTGATGGCTCGCCAAGGGACTGGCGAGGTACGTTGGGAGTGTCTTACCATGGGTGCGAATTCAAGTTATCATGGAGGATTTGTCCCGGAGGGACAGCGGCTGGTAGCCGGTCGGTGGAGGGAGTCTTGACGACCGCAACCACCGGATCACGCAGAGGGAAAGAGATACCGTCCCGGAGGTGACGGCGGAAAGGGTGGCTTGCCGGATTCAGGTGCCATCGTCTTGCCACACTTTCCGGCGTGCCCTCCGGGACGCCTTGATGTTCTCGCCATAGATCCGGTGGTTGGGGTCGTCTAGACTCCCTCCACCGACCGGCTACCGGCCGTGCTCCCTCCGGGAGCAAATGCAGGGCCTGAGCGATGGGGTGGGCGTCTCCAGTCGAAGCTGCCTGTGACGAAGCTGCCGGTGCCGGACCACCGCAATCAGCTTGATGATTTCCCCATCTGGTCAATCTTGCCTGCCCCCTTTTTATTCTCACCACCTCTTCTGACCCCTCCCCGCCATGTCCGCCGAACGCAAGACCCTTGAAGAACGCGCCCAGATGTCTGATCTGGAGCGCCTGCGTCACTCCTGCGCGCACGTCATGGCCACCGCCATCCTGCGTCTGTGGCCGGATGCACAGTTTGCCTACGGGCCGCCCGTGGAGAGTGGCTTCTACTACGACTTCGACATGAAGCACCGGCTCACGCCGGACGACTTCGAGAAAATCGAGGCGGAGATGAAGAAGGTCGCCAAGGACAACCAGCGCTTTGACAAGAAGGTGATCACGCGTGAGGAGGCCATTGCGCTTGCGGAGAGCGGGCGTCTCGGCGGCCTTACGGAGCGCCCGGGGAATCCGAGCCAGTTCAAGCTGGACCTCATTGCCAAGATTCCGGAAGGGGAGGAAATCTCCTGCTACCAGAATGGCGAGTTCCTGGACCTGTGCGCCGGGCCGCACGTGAACTACACGTCGAAGTGCAAGAACACGAAGCTCATGTCGGTGGCCAGCGCTTACTACATGGGGGACGAGACGAAGCCCCAGCTCCAGCGCCTGTACGGTACGGCCTTCCCCACGGCGGAAGAGCTCGCAAAGCACCTCGAGCAGCTCGAAGAAGCGAAGAAGCGCGACCACCGCAAGCTGGGCCGCGAACTACAGCTCTTCGCGATTGATGAGAAGGTGGGCCAGGGGCTCATCCTCTGGCTGCCGAAGGGCGCCATCCTGCGTCAGGAACTGCAAAACTTCATCAGCGAAGAATTGCGCAAGCAGGGTTACCAGCAGGTCTTCACACCGCACATCGGCAAGCTGGAGCTGTACAAGACGAGCGGTCACTTCCCGTACTACAAGGACTCGCAGTTCTCCCCGGTGATTGAGAACGACGACCTGAAGAAGGCGGCCGCCGAGGGCTGCACGTGCGCCGAGGTCATGGAGCGCCTGGACGGCATCTCCAAGAAGCTGCGTGAGGAAATCAACTCCCGCACGGGTGCGGATACGATTCCTGAGTCGCGTGTGCGACCGGATGATGACCTTTACGATGGCTTCCTGCTGAAGCCGATGAATTGCCCGCATCACATCCGCATCTTTGCGCAGACGCCGAAGTCGTATCGCGACCTGCCGGTGCGCCTCGCCGAGTTCGGCACGGTGTATCGCTGGGAGCAGAGCGGGGAGCTCGGCGGCATGACGCGCGTGCGTGGCTTCACGCAGGATGATGCGCACCTCTTCTGCACGGAGGAACAGGTGGCGCAGGAAGTGCTCGGCTGTCTCTCCCTGGTGAAGACGGTGCTGACCACGCTGGGCATGCATGACTACCGCGTGCGTGTGGGTCTGCGCGACCCGGACAGCAGCAAATTCACCGGCAATGCCGAGAAGTGGGACCTCGCGGAGGCCGCCTGCCGCGCCGCGGCGCAGAGCCTGGGCGTGCCCTTCACGGAGGAGCCCGGTGAGGCCGCCTTCTACGGGCCGAAGATCGACTTCGTGATCAAGGATGTCATCGGTCGCGAGTGGCAGCTGGGCACGGTGCAGGTGGACTACGTGCTGCCGGTGCGCTTTGACCTCACATACACGGGTGCGGATAACAAGGCGCATCGTCCCGTGATGATTCACCGTGCGCCCTTCGGCAGCATGGAGCGTTTCTGCGGCGTGCTGATTGAGCACTTCGCCGGTCACTTCCCCACGTGGCTCGCGCCGGAGCAGGTGCGTATTCTCACGGTGAGTGAGAAGAGCGATGCCTTCGCCGGTGAGGTACTCAGCGCCCTGCAGGCCGCCGGTCTGCGTGTGACGCTGGTGAATGACTCCGACAAGATTGGCGCGAAGATTCGCAACGCCCAGCTCGACCGCGTGCCCTACATGCTGGTGCTTGGTGAGAAGGAAGCGACGAGTGGCAACGTGGCCATCCGCCACTCCAAGAAGGGTGACCTCGGTGTGAAGCCGCTGGCGGCTTTTGTGGAGGAAATCACCGCGGAGGTGGCGGAGCGGAAGCTGTAGTAATGCAGCGTGTTGGATGTGTTTGAGCTGCTTTGTGAAGGTCGCAAAGCAGCGAAAGCAGCAGAGCAGCAAAGAACTCCACGGAGGTTAGGCCTTCTGGCCTGACGTGGATGTTGGGTCTTCTGACCCGACAGTGGCGCAGGGATCGCCGCGTGGAGGTGGTGCGCTGTGTCAGTCTGTGGCCTGAGTTCTCCTTGTCCCTAGCAACGGCGCGGTACAGCACACCAGCAGGGGGAGAGCAAAGAGCAGAGCTCTGGAGAGGAAGTAGAGCATGCCACGCTCATGAATCACCGCATAGCGATAGCCGGGATGAGTGAGAAGTGGTGCTCCCGCAAGTCCGAAGAGGACCGCGATGACCAAGGCGAGCCAGAGCATGCGAGGCCAACGTAAGATGATGGCCGACAGCACGACGCTCAATGACAACGAGGCAATGAGCAGGGTGGTCTGACTCGCGTGCGCCAGGTCTGGGAGGATTTGTATCATGCTCGCGAGGGATGATGACAGACTTGTGGGAGGGTGGGCGAGCGGTCCGTTTGGGGAGGGGCTTGCGCCTGCATCGATTGAAAGGATAGCCGCAAAAAAACGCAAGAGACGCAATGGTTGGGATGGCAGGTGCCCTGTGCGTCCTTTGCCTCTCTGCCCCTTTTGCGGTGAGCCGGAAACAGCCGTGCGGTGCGAAGGGGCAATGTTGCGTTGCGCCGCCGTCGGGTCGGAAGACCCAACATCCACGTCAGGCCGGAAGGCCTAACCTCCGTCAGTTTTTTTGCTGCTTCGCTGCTTTGCGTTTCACCTGTACGCGCTAGGCAGCCGCAGCCGCGCGCCGGCCAATCAATGGCATCGCGCGCAGGTGACGCAGGACGGCTTCGGTGTTGTACACGAGCACGAGCAGCAGGGCACCGGTGAGGTCGGCAATCAGGGAGTGCTGGAAGAAGACGAGCGTACTGGGGTAGGGTGGGATGCCCACGGTGAGGGCCTGCACCCAGCCATCGACGTTCTTGGGATAGTAGGGCTCGATCCACCAGCACATGGTATTCGTCACCACGTAGAAAAGGACACTGCACGCGAGTGTGCCGCCCAAGGTTTCCACCACGCCCGCGCGGTCGCGAAGGCGGGAACCCCACCATGCGGCGAAGACGTAGCAGCCGTAAGCGAGGAGAATCTCATAGCGACCACCTTGAGTCACGGCGGAGAAACTGAAGCCATCGCAAGCCCAGTCGACGACCAGGAGGATGAGTGCCCACGACCACCAGGGGAGTGGGCGGGGGAACATGAGGGCACCTGCAAACGCGAACGCGACGAGCGGGCTGAGATTCGGCACGCCTGTCACAATGCCCTGCTGCGCCAGCACGCGAAGAAGAAGTGCTCCCGCCATGAGAATGAGGGGGAACCAGATGGTGGTGGCGGCGGAGTTGGAGCGTTGATCAGCCCGGTCTTGAAGCATGCCTGCATCAAACGACAGAAGCGGCGAGGGGACAAGGGGGAATTTGTCTAAGAAAGACATAGACAAGAAAGGGCTCGCGTCCTACAGCAATCCGTCTCCCCCCGATGATTCGTTCCCGGCACGTTTTTTTGTCCTCACTTCTGGCCACCTGCGCCGTGGCTCTCACCTTGCTTGCGCCTGCCTCGCTGTGGGCGCAGTCCGGCACCTCCAGTTCCTACTTCATGCTGCAGGGACCTCTGGGGCCGGGTGGCGCCTATGTGACGGAGAAATTCCGCGTGGAGTACACTGGACTGCTGACGATTCCAGGATATCAGCCGGCTCCCCCTGGTTCCCCTCAGCCTCTGGTGAACTCTGGTGAGGCACTGCTGGTCTCCATCTTCGGCAATGGCGTGACTGTTCCCTCGGGTACGTATACAAACTCGGTGGGCACGGTCGAGGCCGGAGGTGGATTCCTCTCCGGATTCCAGCTTTCGGGCGGTGGCATGGTGTATCCCGGACCGTGGCCTTTCGGCGCGCAGTGGAACTATTTTGTCTCAGGCGGGAGCTATGAGAACACCTTCGCAGACCCTGTGGAAATCGGAAACTACCCGGACGCCACCTGGACCTGGTCCTACACAGGGATGTCTGACCGTTATCTGGAAGATGGCAGTATTGACGCGTGGTCGTATGCTGCCGGGACGCAGGTGGGCGAGGATGAATGGGGGCCCATCATGGTGCCGCCGCTTCCCTCGGGTGTGCAGCCCACATTGGCGGACTTCTCTGGCCCCGGGTACATGGAGACGCTGATTTCGGGCTCTGGCCTGCCGTACAGCGTGTACCGCATCTCTGCCGTGCCGGAGCCGGGCAGGGCGATGTTGTTGCTGGTGGGCGCTATCGTCATCGTGGCGCGTCGCTCGCGCAGGAAGCCGGTTTGGTGTATGGGCTGATAGTTACAGGTACGGTCACTGTGATCACCCGAATCCACGCTCTTCATTTATGAGGTCATCCCTCGCGGCAGCCATCGATTGCAGCGGCACTGCGCATCGCAGGCGGAGGCGCGTGGCGGGGTTCACCCTGGTGGAGTTGCTGGTGGTGGTGACACTGCTGGCGGTGCTGGCCACGATCACCTTTGGTGGGTACCGCCTGTATATCAGGCTGGCCACACGGGCACATTGCTCAAACAATCTGCGCCAGCTCAGCATGGCGGTGAATCTCTACACTTCGGACAATGGCGGATTTTTCCCACCGTATGTGAAGACGAATCGCGACGGCTCACGCGAGTGGTTCTTTGGCAAGGAGCCGTACCAGCCCGGGGTGCCGGAGGGCAAGCGCGATCTGGATCGCGAGGCCGGTCCTCTCTATCCCTACATCGAATCGGTGGGGAACGTGGAAGTCTGCAAGGGCTTCAACTATGGGAACGCGCTGTGGAAGGCGAAGTTCAAGGGCGCAAGCTACGGCTACGGGTACAACTGGGCACTGGGCGGCCGCATGACAGGCAATCCCATGAATGTGGCCCACCTGCAGCATGCCACGTCCGTCATTCTCATGGGAGACTGTGGCCAGGTGAATACCTTCCAGAAGCCGGCGAGCCCCAGCAATCCGATGATTGAGGAGTTCTACATCATCAATGAATCGTACAAGACGATTCACTTCCGCCACGGCAACAAGGCGAACATCCTCTTTGTCGATGGGCATGTGGAGCTGATGGATCCGTATCCCGGTACGGAGGAGCGGCGCATTCCTGGAGAATTGCTGGGCCGCGTGACGAAGGTGGGCAGCGCGGAGATGCTGAAGTAGGGAGAGTTGATAGCCTGAAGTCCTCGGGTGACGAACGGCATGGAACTGCCGTCCCTCAGGCTATCAACCGGGTTAAACAAAGTCGTGGTTTTGGATCAGGGGGACTTGCCGTACCGCGACCAGCGGTCGCAGCCACAGCCTGAGCCATCCCCTACGCGGCGATAGCAGTCGTGGTACTCCTGTGGCTGCGACCGCTGGTCGCGGTGGGGGTGGCGCGACCTAAGACAAAAATGGCTACACAGTGACTTAAACCGCCCTAGACCATCACCCCTACCCGGAACCGCCGCAGTCGGCCAGGTCCAGTAAAAACTGAAAAATAGTCTTGCGCTCCCAGAGGCTGGCCTTATCATTCAACCGTATGGTTGAATATGACTCAGACCTGCTGGACAAGACCTTCGGGGCGCTGGCAGACCCGACAAGACGGCGCATCCTGGCGCAGTTGTCGGAGGGGGAGATTTGCGTCACGGACCTGGCGAAGCCCCACGCTATGTCCCTCGCGGCCGTGTCCAAGCACGTCATCGTGCTGGAAAGGGCCGGACTCGTGAAACGCCGGAAGGATGGCCGGGTGCACTCCCTGGCCCTGGACGCGAAGCCGATGGAGGAGGCGCAGGCGTGGCTGGACAGTTACCGCCAGTTCTGGACGGCAAACCTGGATGGCTTCGAGAAGTACCTGGAGAAACTACAACCCAATAAGGAGACCAAACCCGATGACGATGCCCCTACCCACACCCACAACTAACGAGCTGCAGAAGCCTGACAACGCCACGCTCATTCTTCGACGCGTGCTGAATGCTCCCCAGGAGCTGGCCTACCAGGTGTGGACCTCTGCGGAGCACGTGAAACTCTGGATGCAGCCGGAGCCGGGCATGCAGATTCCCTTCGCCGTCATGGACGTGCGCGTCGGTGGAAAGTTCCGCATCCAGATGCAGCAGACGGACGGGGAGTACTTCACCGCGCAGGGCGTCTTCCGCGAGGTGAAGCCGCCGGAGAAGCTGGTCTACACGTGGGACTGGGAGAAGGACGGCAGCGGCGAGGAATTTGGTGAACCGGAGGGGAAGGAAACCCTGGTGACGGTGGAGTTCCTGAAGCGCGGTGACCGTACGGAGATGATCTTCACGCACACGAGATTTGCCACGGTGGAGAGCCGGGACAGCCACTCGCGTGGTTGGAGCCGCATCATCGATTGCCTGGCCGCCTTCCTGGAGAAGCCGAAGGCCTGACGGCCAGCGATTACTTTTACGCCTTTCATCATCTGAAGAATTTCAGGCACGCCTGTCCGGGCGTCGACCGCTCGTTCGTCGTGCCTGTGAAATGAGAAACAAAAAACCACGGGTGTGATCCCGCGGGGGCGGAATTGGTCTGCCCAGGTGCAGAGGACGCTCATGTCTTTTTAATCAAATACTGTGTAGAAAAAATAAACAAGCCATCATCGTGACCATGAAACTCGAACCACATAAAGTCGTATCCCAACAAGAGTGGACCACCGCGCGCAAGGCGCTGCTGAAAAAGGAGAAGGAATCCAGCAAGCTGCTGGACCAGCTCGCCGAGGAACGCCGCAAGCTGCCCTGGGTGAAGGTGACGAAGGACTATGTCTTTGACGCCCCCGGCGGCGCGAAGGTGAAGCTGGCGGACCTCTTCGGAAGGCACAGCCAGCTCGTGGTGTATCACTTCATGTTTGGACCTGATTGGAAAGAAGGCTGCCCGAGCTGCTCCTACGTGTCTGACCACAACAATGCCACCCTGCCGCACCTGGGCGCTCGTGATGTGAGCTACGTGGCCATCTCGCACGCGCCGATGGCGAAGCTGGAGGCCTTCAAGAAGCGCATGGGCTGGAACTTCCAGTGGGTGTCCGCTTATCACACCGACTTCAACCAGGACTACCATGTCTCCTTCTCCAAGGAAGAGACGGCGAAGGGCAAGGTGTACTACAACTATGAAGAGACGGAGTTTCCCAGTGAAGAGGGACCCGGGCTGAGCGTCTTTTACAAGAACGAAGCGGGCGAAATCTTCCACACCTACTCCACCTTTGGTCGTGGGCTGGATATCCTCCTGGGGACCTACCGCATTCTCGACATGGTACCGAAGGGTCGTGATGAAGAGGAGCTGCCCTTCGGCATGGCGTGGCTGCGCTATCACGACCGTTATGAGAACAGTGGTGGAGACCAGAAGTTCGCGGACGCAGATATGCCCTACTGGCCGGTGTCCTCGCCTGAGGAAGTGGCAAACGGAGGCTGCGGTTGTGCCAGTGGCAGCGCGAAGAAATCCAAGGAGGAGGCTCTCGCGTGAGCACGCGCTCCTGCTGTGCCACGAGCAAGCACCAGACGTGCGCCGGCGAGGAGACTCGCCGGCCTGCGCCGGGGTCGTCTTCGCGATGGAGTCGTGGTGGCGAGGTCATGGGATGGCTCATGCCCACGGCCTTGCTGGCTCTCATGCCGAAGTGCCCTGCGTGTGTAGCGGGCTACGTGGCGCTCGCGACAGGTGTTGGCATTTCGCTGCCTGCGGCAGCATCGTTGCGTGTGATGCTGGTGATGGTTTGCGTGGCGTCGCTCGCGTTTCTGGTGTTGCGGCGGCTTGGGAAACTGCGGCGTGCGATGCGGCGCGCATAGCTGCAGACGCGCATTGCACTCGCTCATCACACTACAAGGCCACTTCTGGTTAACCGCAAAGGGGCAGAGAGGCAAAGGACGCAGAGGTTTGAAGGGTTTTGGTGAAGGGATGGCGCGGTGCGCATCGAAGTAGCCACGCCTCGACGCGCAGGAGGCAGAGAGCGCGGAGGGTAATGTGGATGCGCGTGCGGCGGGTGCGTGGTGTGTGATGAGGAAACGCGAGCGGCGACGCATCAGAGAAAAAGCCAAGGAGGTTAGGCCTTCCGGCCTGACGTGGATGTTGGGTCTTCCGACCCGACAGCTAATGGTAAAAATTCATCTGCCGTCAGTTTGACATCCAATGTCACTAGGATTGCATGTCACGTGGAATTCATCTCCGGCCCTCCAGGATTCAAGCCTCTCGATCCCACCCGTGCGATCAAACGCACACGCAGACACCTTCCGCATTGGACGCAAGACGGCGCCACCTACTTTGTTACGTTTCACCTCGGTGATTCACTGCCTCAGGAGAGGTTGGAAGAATTGCGAATCCTATACAAACAGTTCGCTACGCAAAAGTTCGCCTGTAACGAGGAACAGGACGAGCGCAGACGCGAGATCCTGCGCCGCGTGGAATCCTGGCTGGATGCTGGCTCAGGAGACTGCTGGCTGGCACACACGGATGTTTCAGCAATGATGAGCAATTCGATGCTCCACTTTCATGGGAAGCGCTATGAACTGGGAGCCCACTGTGTCATGCCCAACCATGTTCATGCGGTCTTCAGACCGTTGGACAATCACTCTCTGGATGATGTGCTTCACTCCTGGAAGGGCTACACTGCAGATCAAATGAACCAGATGTTGTCACGGAAGGGCTCTGTGTGGGTGCAGGAAAGTTTTGATACGATTGTCCGGGACGCGCGCCATCTTGCCCGAGTGGTGCAGTACATCGGAAGGAATCCCGCGAAGGCTGACATTCCACGGGAACGCTGGCGACGGTGGGTGAATCCGGAGTGGGAGCGGATTGGCTGGGGATTCAGAGATGAAGTTCGCTGAAACCGGGTTTTGAGTGAGTTTCTGTCGGGTCGGAAGACCCAACTTCCACGTCAGGCCGGAAGGCCTAACCTCCATGGGCTGCGTTTGCTGATTCTGCTGCTTTGCGACCTCTTTCACTTCCCCGTCTTCTTCTCCATGGTTTCCAAATCCCACTCGTTCTCTTTGAACTCCTGCTTGGTCGCGGGCTTCACTTCGGGATAGCCGCCGACTTCCTGTTCGCTGTTGAGGATTTTGCCCTTCTTGTTCCGCGCGGCGTCGATGATGCGCTGGTCAATCGGATCGCGATCCCAGGGGCGGGCGCCGGCGTTGGCGGTGACGTGTTCCTTCACTTTGTCCGAGGACATCGCTTTCAAGTGTTCTGGCCAGAAGAGTTTCTCCTTCTCAAGAGGGAGTGCTTCGCCGCGTGTGAGCTTCGCGGGCTTGCCTTCCAGGTCAAAGGCGAGGTTGTCCTCCATGTACACCTGCAGGGGAGTCTTCTCGTAGTAGCCGAGGAGGGACACGTATTGCAAGGTGTCGGTACCATGTTCCAGCACGTTGCCCACGATGCTGAGCTTCGCGGGCTGGTGCTCGTGGCCTTTCCATTCGCTGGGAACCAGTGCGGCATGGATGGCATTGCGCGCGGGATTGGAGATCCAGTTGTTCACGATGACGGCCTGGGCGCCGCCTTTGGCCAGGGGATTGCGCTCCACGTTGCATGCATAGAGATTGCCGATGACGCTGATGCGTGAGGTGTTGTCGTGCAACAGTGTGCCCTTGGAGTGCTCGCCCTTGTCGTGCGTGGACTTCGAAAGTCCCTCGGCGATGATGCAGTTGGAAATGGTGATGTGGTGGGAGGTGTTCTTCCGCCACTCCTCCGGAGTCGCGCCCTCGAAGCGGGCGCCTGAGGTGGAGAGGTTTTCATCCGTGGCCCACGTGCAGGAGAGATGGTCGAAGATCACATGAGAGGCTCCGACCGTGGTGATGCCGTCTGCATTCCAACCGCTCTTCTTCTCGTGCCCGGCCTCGCCGGGGCGTACGGCCAGGTGACGGATGATGACATTGTTCGTGGAAACGACGAGGCTGCCCTTGATGAGCGTGATGCCGGGTGAAGGTGCTGTCTGACCTGCAATTGTGACGTCCGGCTCGGAGATGACCAGGGAGGTTTTTTTCAGGTCGATGACGCCGCCGACTTCAAAGACGATGATGCGCGGTCCCTTGGTGCGCACGGCTTCCCGCAGTGAACCGGGTCCTGTATTCTCCAGCGAGGTCACGCGGATGATTTTGCCACCGCGTCCGCCCACCGTCGTTGCGCCATCGCCCTGGGCGTCAGGGAAGGCGAGGATGGGTGCCTGGGCGTGGAGAAGGGGAGCTCCTGAGGGAGCCAGGAGAATGAGCGTGAGCAGGAACAGGAGCAAGAGGGTGCGCATGATGCGGTTGTTATTCGTTGGGATATTCACGCCAGAAGATCTTTTTTGTCGTGGATGTTATTCAACACATGGGAGCGCTGGGAGCGCTGGGAGCGCTGGCCTCCGGCCGGCGTTGGTGGTGCTTTCACCCATGAGGCACAGCTTCGAATACGCCGGCCAGAGGCCAGCGCTCCCAGGGCCGCGTCCGGCGTTCGGCTGTGAGGGCTGCTCGGCAGGAATGAACTGCACAGCATCGGCGATGACCACCTTGCCGGCGTCGCTGCCTTCATTGGAGATGCGCACCCAGCTGCTGCGTCCGGCCTCGAAGCGGAAGGTGCCGAGGGAGCGGAAGAGTTTGGCGTGCTCGGGTTCTTCCTGCTGATTGATGCGGATTTGCTTCTCGCCATCCGCGTGGTGGATGGTCACGGGCGTGTTCGTGGCGCGGCGTACATTGTAGCAGTGGGCGAGGCGCACTTCGTACCATCCGGCCTTCGGCAAGTCCGGAGTGAAGGTCACGGACTTCTTGCCCTTGCCCGCCTTCATGTCGTGGATATAGCCGAGCCCGACATAGGGTGGCGTGTGCGTGGAGTACTGCCACTCGCCCTCCAGCGTGGCGGAGGTCTCATCCACGACGATGCCAGGGAGCTTGGCCGGATCACTCACGATGAAGGCGACCATCTCCGGGCGATCCACTTCGCCCGGGGCGTGGATGCTGGGCAGGGCGGCGGGATGGGGTTTGAGCGGTGCAGGCGGCTCCGCAGCCGTGGTGGTGAGGCATGGCAGAAGGAAAGAGAGCAGGCGGGAGATGGAGCGGAGGAGCATGGCAGTGGGCGGGTGGCTCGTTGAGGAAGCCACTAACAAACACTAACGGACACGGATGTTTGATTTGGCTCTTTTTCTTCTTGGACTCGATGGCGTGTGCTGGGAGATAGGTCCCGGAACAAAAGCCAAACTCCCCCTCATGAAAACCCAGTACTACACCGCCACCAGCCTGGATGGATTCATTGCTACGGAAGACGACTCGCTGGAGTGGTTGTTTCCTCTTGGGGCGTTGGGTGAATCCAGCTACCCGGAGTTCATCGCGGAAGTGGGAGCGCTGGCCATGGGATCCACGACTTATGAGTGGATGATGCGTAATGCGGACCAGGTGATTGCCGAGGTGGGCTCCCCGTGGCCCTACACGCAACCGGCGTGGATCTTCACCAGCCGCGAGCTTCCTGCAATTGAAGGTGCCGACATTCGATTCGTCAAAGGTGATGTGTGTGACGTGCATGCCGAGATGCGCGCTGCTGCGGGTGAGAAGAACATCTGGGTCGTGGGCGGTGGCGATCTCGCAGGGCAGTTCTACGATGCAGGTCTGCTGGATGAGCTCATCCTGCAGATTGGCTCGGTGACACTGGGCAAGGGGAAGCAACTGTTCCCTCGCCGGGTGCTGAGCCCGAAGTTGAAGCTGGTGTCTGTCCGTCAGATGGGCGCGACGATGGCGGAGATGCGGTATGAGGTGGTGAAGGGTGAAGCAGACAATGCGGTGGCGCAGGAGTGACGATTGCGCAGAGCACGTGAACGTGAGGGTAAGGATATAGACGCGGTGCCGAAGGCCTTGGACTGCGCGCAGCCTGCTGCCGCTTTCCTTAAGTGCAGCCTGCTGCACGCTACACCGCGACGAAGTCGCCTATCGTTTCCCGGAAGTGTGAGATCACCAGCAAGCGTCACCATCGCCACAGTCCCGCAAAGCGGGATGGACTCTGGAAAGCGGCAGCAGGCTGCGCGCAGTCCAAGGACGCTGCGCGTCACAGCATCTGGATCTGTCGTGTAAGTCTCCCTTCTCGATAGGAGCATCCGGCTCTCGGACCTATGCATTCACGGCGTCGCCGTTTTCTTCACCAACTCCAGCGCTTTGCCCACCAGTGCATTCTCCACCTCCGGGGCGAAGCGGGTGGGGAAGCCGTAGTACATCATGCTGAAGTCTGCCTCGTAGCCGCCCTCGGTGAGGATGCGCATGGAGGGCACATAGCAGAAGACATCATTGCAATAGCCCGCGACCCACAGGCGCTCGTCTGGCAGTTCGCGACGGAGTCGCAGGGCATAGTCCACACAGGTCTCGCCGCTGAGGCCGACCATGGTGAAGGCGTTTCCAAAGCGCAACACCTGCACGGGCGCATCATACGAGGTGATGAATTTCTCACCACGGTCCATCTTCGCCAGATGCTCTTGCGCATAACGCTGCACGGCGGGTGCTTTGTCCTGCAACTTAGCCTCATAGTAGGCGCGGTCGGGTAAAGGAGCGAGTGGCAGGTCGGCGCGTCCAAAGGAAGCGGTGATGGCTCCCTTCACTGGCCGCATCGGGACCGTGAGGGCACGAGCCACGGCGCCCGCGAGGTGCAGGCCATGTGCGCGCGCGAGGATGATGGAGCCGCGTGGATTGGGGTTCGCATCCGCACCGCAGCCGGTGATGAAGAGCGCGGTGCTTCCCGCATAGGTCTGCTCCAGGTTTGCCATCGCGTGACCCGCCCAGTCGCCACTCACCTCGGGGCCGGCACCCGGTGTGGTGCAGTGGCAGGCGTAACCAAAGAGGATGGCCTTCACCGTGCCATCGGACCGCGTCACGCGCAGTACGGGTACCTCATGATCCACGGCACCGTTGGGATTGATGCCGAAGCCCACACCTTTGGGGCCGAACTGGCGCCGGTTCCCGGCGAAGGTGGCCTCGCTCTTGCCGAAGTCGAGCGTGGCGGGCTCCAGGTTCTTCACAGCATCGGCTGCGACGGCAAAGGATTTTTCCAGGAAGGACTTCGTGTACGCTTCCACCGCCTTCGTCTCGATTTCATTCAGGCCATACATGGCGGTGAGTGATTGATGGATGATGGGCGTGGAATGGCTATGGGAGTTCGCGAAGAGGAAACGTTCGCGTGGCACCTTGAGTTCCTGCTCGATGCGGCTGGCGAGGGTGTCATTGAACCAGCGTGGTGTGCCGATGGTATCCGCGGTGATGATGATGGAGGTGGCGCCTGCGTTGTCCTGCAGGGCGAGTGCCTTCACCCAGATGGGTTGGTCCACGGACTCATGCGGCTTGGTGCGGCTCGCGTATCCGGCGAGACGAATGGGTTCCGCAGGCGTGATGTCTGCCCTGGCGACGCCGACTTTGAAGTCTTGCGCAGGAGATGAAGTGACGAAGGCAAGACAGGCCAGCGTGAGCAGGGTGAGTGGGAGAATGCGCATGCGAGAGAGCGTGGATTGCAGCAACAAACGGTGTGGAATGTGGCAGTCTGTCTTTCAGCGACGGAGGTTGGGCCTTCCGGCCTGACGGGAATGTCCATGCTGCATTCGGGGCTTCATGCCGCAGGGTCATTTCGGGTTAACCGCAAAGGGGCAGAGAGGCAAAGGACGCGGAGGAGTGAGAGGGATTTAAGATGGGTAGTGTGGCACACAGTGAGATTGCCACGTCTCGATGCAGAGGAGGCAGAGAGCGCGGAGGGTTTGCGCACCGTACCACGGTGACGTGAAGCGGCAGCTCAAGGAGCGGGAACGCCTCGTTCCCGGGCGATTGACATGGCACTCGCGGGAAGCATGACATGCGCTGCGGGTGGCCCATGATAGGAATGCGGTGGTAGATGGCGCGGTATGCACCAGGCGGAGTGTTTGACGTGTCAGGGGTTCGGGAACGAGGCGTTCCCGCTCCTTGATAGGCCGCAACGTCATCCCATGGGCTTCTCGTGGTACCGCTCTGCTGCTCCATCTCCTCTGCATCGAGACGTCACTTCTCCCTAACACGCTTCCTATCCCAGCACCCAACCCTCATGCTCCTCCGCGTCCTTTGCCTCTCTGCCGCTTTGCGGTTAACTGGAAGGGGCCTTGTGGTGTGATAGGCGGATGTGGCGAGCTACCGTCAGGCTGGAAAGCCTAACGCCCGCTGTCAGGCCGGAAGGCCTAACCTCCGAGCTTCTTGTGCTCCGCGGAAATGATGCACGCTATTGCGCGTATCACTGCACATCACCGGTATGAAACGCACACGCTTCCTCTGTATCTCCGCGCTCATGGGCGCGGCTCTTTGCTGGTCCATCTCCGCATCTGCCTTCTCTCAAGAAAAAGAGAAACCCAAGTCGCCACCACCCGATGACGGCAAGCTGCGCATCATCGTCTTCGGCGCGCATCCGGATGATGCGCAGTACAAGGCGGGCGGCACAGCGGCGAAGTGGGCGAAGCTGGGCCATCATGTGAAGCTCGTCTCGGTCACGAATGGCGACATCGGCCATTGGCAATCGGCGGGTGGCCCGCTGGCACAGCGTCGACTCGCAGAGGTGCAGAAGGCGGATGCGGTGGTGGGCGCGACCACCGAGGTGCTGGACATTCACGATGGCGAGCTCATGCCTTCACTGGAGAATCGCAAGACCATCATCAAGCTCATCCGTGAGTGGCAGGCGGACATTGTGATATCGCATCGCCCGTGGGACTACCACCCGGACCATCGCTATGTGGGCATCCTGGTGCAGGACGCGGCCTTCATGGTCACGGTGCCTTTCGTGTGTCCTGAGGTGCCGCCGGTGAAGAAGAATCCGCTCTTCCTCTATTCGAGTGATCTCTTCAAGAAGCCTTATCCTTTCCAGGCAGACATCATCGTCTCGGTGGATGATGTCTTCGACCAGAAGCTGAAGGCCATTCATGAAATGCCCTCGCAAGCGTATGAAGGCGGGGCGAGCGGCAGTGCAGAGCATGTGAAGAACGTGCCGCCTGCAGGAGATGTCGCAGCGCGTATGGGCTGGCTGCGCGAGCGATGGGAGCGCCGGCAGGGTGGGGAGGCGAATCGTTTTCGTGAAGTGCTCACGAAGTGGTATGGCCCGGAGAAAGGCGCTGCGGTGAAGTTTGCCGAGGCCTTTGAGATCTGCGAGTACGGGCGCCAGCCGACGGATGAAGAGGTAAAGAAGCTGTTCCCCTTCTTCCCATGACCGCACGTTCCATCCGCTCGCTGCTGCTCGGCGTGATGCTTGCCGGGAGTCTTCCACTCGCAAGTGAAGCGAAGTCCACCCCACCCGGCCTGCGCGTGGGCGCGGCAGCAGCGAGTTTCGTGGCGGATGATTCCATGGAGATCGCGGGCAGCATCCTCCCAGGCAAAGCGACGGGGCAGGAGGGGGAACTGCGCGCCGTGGCCGTGGTACTGGAGAAGGCGCCGCACCCAAAGGTGGCCATGGTGGCGTGCGACATCCTCATGATCACGCGTGATCTGCTGGATCCTGTGGTGGCGGAGATTGAGAAGACCACCGGCATCCCTGCCTCACATGTGCTCATCAACTGCACCCACACGCATCACGCGCCGAGCACGGTGAAGGTGCACGGCTACGGACGGAACGAAGCCTTCTGCAAGGAAGTGCAGAAGAAGATTCTCGAAGCGGTGCAGAAAGCGGATGCGAATCTCGCGAAGCAGACGGAGGACTGCCAGTTTCACTTCGCCCTGGGGCACGAGGATACCATCGGGCAGAACAGCCGGCAGATGCTCTCGGATGGCACCATCTACTGGACGGGTGAGCGCAGTGACTTTGTACGGCCTACGGGACCCTTCGATCCTGAGCTGCCCGTCTTCGCCTTTCGCGACAGCGCCGGGAAGCTGCTTGCGATGATGTACAATCACTCCACGCACACCATCGGCCTACGCACGGGTGGGAAGCGTTCGCCTTCTTTCTATGGTCTTGCCGCGCAGGAGCTGGAGCAGGACATGGGTGGTGTGGTCTCCTTTCTGGAAGGGGCCTCCGGCTCCACGCACAATCTCTTTGTGCCCTCCCTCACGGCCATCACGAAGATGAAGCAGAGTGTGAGCGAGACCCTGGCAAAGGCACAGCCACGTGAAGTGTATCGCATCGCCGCGATGAAGCAGCCGTTTGTCTTCAAGGTGCGCCAGTTCGATGAGGCGCGTGAAGAGTATGCCGTCACCACCTACTGCCAGAAGCGCATCCCCACACGAGCGGAGGACACGGCGAGGGTTTTTCGAAATATGCGCAAAGAGCTCGCTCCGCTGCAAGGGCAGGAGCGCACCACGTGGATTCAGGTCATGGTCATAGGAGACGTGGCCATCGTGGGAGTGCCTGCGGAGTTCTTCACCAAGCTGGGGCTGGATATCAAGAATCGTTCTCCCTACCGACACACGTACATCGCGGAGTTGGCGAATGACTGGATTGGCTACATCCCGGATCAAGATGCCTTCAAACTCGGCGGCTACCAGGTGTGGACCGGCTTTCACAGCTATGCCGAGCCCGGGACCGGTGAGCGTTTGGTGGATGCCGTGGTGGAGATGCTCGAGAAGCTGGCGCAGTCTCCTTAGAGCGAGCACTGCCCATATGCCTGCGATTGCGGGTAACTTGGAAAGCGCCTGACTTTGAAGGTATTCCAACCTATCCAAGGGGTGGTAAGTATTTCTGCGTAGAGGTGTTATGGGGGCTGGAGTGGCTTCAAAACCAAGGAACTACCGGCCTATGGTATTTCTCCGTCCAAGTAAAGAATTGACACAAATTGCAATATATTGCAAAACTAAGCAATTCTTTAGTCTATTTCTTTAGGAATTGCTAAAGAGCACCTGTCGCCCGCAGGGGGACATCCTCATCATGGTCTATGTAGTTCAATCCTAGCGTTTTACCAATGTCGATGCCTCTCGTCTCTGTTGTCATTCCGGCATACAATGCCGGAAGAACCATCGTGGAGACCTTGAACTCGGTCTTGCGGCAGTCGTACGAGAATCTGGAGATCATCGTCGTGGACGACGGATCTACGGATGGCACCTGCAAGCTCGTGCGGGCGCTGGCTGAAAGGGATGCTCGCATCCGTGTGATTTGCCAGAGGAAGTCCGGAGTGGCGCTGGCGAGAAATGCAGGCATCACGGCCGCCAGGGGAGTTTATATCGCCCCGCTGGATGCGGACGACCTCTGGCATCCCAAGCGGGTGCAGTTGCATGTGGAGGCGCTGGAGGCCGCAGGTCCTGACACAGCGGTGGCCTATTCCCCTTTCTACCTCATTGACCGGGATGGGAAGGCCTTCGCCAAGTCGGTGCTGTACAACTATTCCGGAGATGTCTTCGAGAGGCAACTCGGGCAGAATCTGGTGGGAAATGGCAGCGGGCTCACCGTGCGCCGCTCTGCCGCGGTGGAAGTGGGAGGGTACTCCTCGCTGCTTTTCGAAAAGGGCGCGCAGGGTTGTGAGGACTTCCTGTTCCAGTTGGAGCTGGCTCGCCGGTATCAGTACGTGTGTGTGCCCCATTACCTGGTGGGATACCGGAAGTATCCGGGAAACATGTCATCTGACCTGGTCCAGATGAGATATTCGCAGCTGCATATGTATGCCTATCTGTGCAGCAAGTATGGGCTGCCCAAGGAGTCCGTGAGCAAGCATGCCAGCGAGATTCTCTGGTCGCTCGTGCGCGTGGTGCTCCACAGCAAGGGCAAGAGGGCTGCAGGCATGGAAATCTTGAAGTGGGTGCGGGACCTCCACCAGGTGACGCACATCATCGAGTGCCTCACCGAGTTCGTGCTCGCGAAGTTGGGTCGCTTGCTCCGCCGGTTCCCGGAGGTGGGAATTGCCGTGGCCAGCAGAGTGACGGCTGGTGTGGGTGGTCTGTTTCCCCTCCACGGAGTCATCGAGCATATCGCGCTGTAATGGAAAGGTTGCTCTTCAGCACCGGTCTTGAGTCAGATGGTCGCCGGGAAGTCGGCAGGGGACGCTGTTGCTCCATGAGCTGGCACCCAGAGATGGAGATGGATGCCTCATGAGTCTCACGCGAACAGCCCTGCCTGAGATCTCAGTGGTGATGCCCGCGCGCGATGCCTCACGCACCCTGAAGGAAAGCGTGGCGTCCCTGCAGGCGCAGACTTTCCAGACGTGGGAGCTCATCATCGTGGATGATGGCTCAAGTGATGGCACCGGTGACATGGCCCGGGAGCTCAGTGGGCAGGACTCGCGCATCCGTTGTTTTTCCCAAGAGCATGCCGGGGTCTCACATGCGCGGAATCGCGGCCTTGCCCAGGCGGCCGGTGAGTGGGTGCTCTTTTTGGACAGCGACGACACCATCGCTCCCAATCATCTGGAGGTGATGCTGGCCGCTGCCCGGGAGCATGCTGTGGACATGGTGGTGTGTGGCTATGCGAGGAGCGTGGGACCCGAGGGCGAGATATTCGAAGGTGAGCGCACTCCCATTTCGCGGGATGGCTGTGTGGAGCTGGCTGCGAGTGCGCACTTTCCCATCCACGCCGCGATCACGAGACGTGAGCTGATTGTGAAAGCGGGAGGTTTTGATCCATCACTGGAGGCCTGTGAAGACTGGGACCTCTGGCTGAAGGTCGCAGGACAGGGAGTCACGCTCGCCACCGTACCGCAGAGTCTCGCCATCTATCGGAACCGTGCGCAATCGCTCTCCAAGAGCAGCCAGAAGATGTGGCACGGGGCCAATGAAGTGCTGATCCGTCAGCAGCGTGAAGCTTACGGACCATCCATGGCGCGCTACAAGCCGGAGGCGCGGAAGATAGCCTGCCGCCGGACGTGGTTCCTCCTGTGGTCCGGGGCGATTGCTGCGGCGCAGGGAGATGCATCGCTTGAGCCTTCGGGCACGGAAGGGGAACTGGCGGCGCCTCGACCAGCGGACCGCTGGCACACCCAGGCACTGGTGGAAGGCCTGAGCCTGGGAGCGAACCTGCCCGTGCATCAACTGCTGGGAAGATGGGCGCAGATGGAGACGGGACTGTTGCCACTGTTTCAGAGGGTGGAGGAGCGCACTGGGAAGAGCGGACTGGCGACATTGCTGGCGAAGGATCTCGCGGTTGAGCTGTTCCACTATTGCGCGTTGGAGGAGCCGATGATTGTGGGGGATGTCGCGCTGGTGCGTTTTGCGGATTTGCTTCGTCCAAGCTGGGTGCCGCCGCAGGTCGATGCGATCTATGTGCAGTGCCAGATCCACGGGGAGCTGTTCCGTATACCGGGCATCCCTGTGCTCTCCCATACGAAGGCGTGGGACACGATTCGCATCGCTGCGTTTGAGCTGGCCTGTCTGGTGAAGCCCTGGTCGCGCAAGAGGCGCTTCCTTCGTGCCTTGCTGAAGGGTGTGGCAGGCCTGCCGCCACGTGGAGAGACGCCTGCGACGGAGGCCGTGCAGACCATCTATGGGGTAGGGCCCGTCCCTCGTGGATACGAATCCTCACCCGGACCCTGCCCGGGTGAGGCCTGCTGCGCGGCTGAGACATCCGAGGCGGCTGTCTCTGAGGAGAGGCTCGACAAGGAGGATGTCTGGGAGTCGCTCTTCGAAAGCGAAGACCCGTGGGACTATGGCAATGTGTATGAGCAGACGAAGTACCAGCAGACGCTGGATCTGCTGCCGCCGGTGACCTTCGAGTCGGCACTGGAAGTCGCCTGCGCGGAGGGACATTTCACCGTGAAGCTCTGTGAGCGCGTGAAGCGACTCCATGCCGTGGATATCTCGCAGACCGCGATCCGCCGTGCGCAGGAGCGTTGTCGTGAGAAGGGGAATGTCGAGTTCGCCACGCTCGACTTCATGACCCAGCCCATCGAGGGTACCTATGATCTCATCGTGTGCAGTGAGGTGCTGTACTATGTGGAGAGCCGCGAGCAGCTTGATGCAGTGATTGCGAAGTTCGCCGCGGCGCTGAATCCGGGTGGGTGCCTCCTCACGGCGCATGCGCGTCTCCTGGCAGATGACTCCACCCAAACAGCTTTTGATTGGGGACACGCCTTCGGAGCAGAGGGCATTGTGAAGGCCATGCGGCAGAATGGGGAACTGACACTGGCTGCCACCTTCTCCACGGACCTGTATCGCATTGATTTGCTGAAGAAAGCTCCAGCAGCGGGCGGTGAAACAAAGCTGGTCACAGGCATGTATGGTACCCCGCTGCCGGTGCATGTGGCTGCGCGAGTGGTGTGGCATGGCGCACGCCGCACGCGCCTGGAGGCCTGCGGTGAAGCCGCTACGCGCAAGCTGCCGGTGCTGATGTATCACCGCATCGCCGACGAGGGAGCGGCAAAGCTGGCAAAGTATCGCGTGTCCCCTGCGCAGTTCGAGAAGCAACTGCGCTATCTCAGGCGTCGCGGCTACTACTCCCTGGAGCCGGATGCCATCAATCCAGACTGGCCGCAGCAGGAGTTTCCGGGACGGCCTCTCATCATCACCTTTGATGATGGCTATGCGGACTTCGAGTCCACGGCGTGGCCCATCCTGCGCCGGAATGGTTTCACCGCGCATGTGTTCGTGTCCACGGGACAGGTGGGGGGAACTTCGAGCTGGGAAGAGGACGAGGACGAGGCCGACAGGCAGACGCTGATGACCTGGGAGCACATCCGGAAGCTCTCGGCCCAAGGCGTGACCTTCGGCAGTCATCTCGTCTCGCATACAGCCGCCACGAGCTTGAGCTCAGGCGCCCTGCTGAGGGAGGCGTATCGCTCGCGAACGACACTGGGGCACGCATTGGGGAGGCCTGTCTTCAGCATCGCACCGCCGTATGGGGCGCTGGGGTTCCGGGAGCAGCGCATCTTCCAGGCGGCAGGCTACCGCACCATCTACGCTGCCGGCGCAGACGCGGTGGCCCGCGTGGGGCAGGTGGTGCTGCAGCGCATCCGTGTGGATGAGCGCCTGGATTTGACGGCCTTTGGACGAAGCATGGATCTGGAGGATCCGGAACTCGACGCATGCGAACGGGATGCAGCAGGCATTGACAGCGCTCCGTAAGGCCAGGCACTCGTGGTGGGGGCGCCTCCCGCTCGTGGCCACACTCGCGGGTGATCTGCGCACCGCGCGGGAACTGCTCCCGCTCATCTCCGGATTGAAGCGTGCCCTGCCGGTGGCGGTGGTGCTGGGTCTGCTGTCTTCGGTGATCGATAGCTGTGCCGTCAGCCTCATGGTGCTGATTGTTTTCAAGGGTATCTCAAGTGACTTCCCCTTGCCCGATGCAGGGCTGATTGGAGAGCTGGCATCTTTTGCCGAAGCGGCGGCGCAGAAGAGTCCTGTGGTGCTCTGGGGCACGGTCATTGGCATCGCGCTGGTACGCGCCCTGGTGGCGGGCGCCTACAGCGTGCTGAGCGCGCACCTCACGAACAGCATTCATCACAGGACACGGCTCTCGTTGTTCGAGAAGTTCATGGCGCTGCCCTACCAGGACCTCGCGCGCACGGACTACGGCACCATGACGAATGCGCTGCAGGTGGAGAGCTGGTATGTCGCCGAGGTGGTGCGCTCGCTGTGCGGCCTGATGATCGCTGTCTGCTCCCTGGTCGTGTATCTCGTGATCGTCTTCTTCATTTCATGGCCACTCGGGATACTCGCCATGATCCTCGGGGGTGGATTGCGATGGCTCTGCGCCGGGTTGAAGCAGCCGCTGCGTCGCATGGGATTTGAGGCCACAAGGACGAATGAAGAGCTCGCGCTGCGCATGTACACACGCATGCAGGCCATCCGCACCATCCGCGCCCATGGCTTCGAGAAGGCCGAGGTGGCGCAGTTCGAGGGGCTCTCCCGCGAGGTGGCGGGTGTCTTCACCAGGATGGCTCTCGTGGAAAACTACCTGCGCCCCTTGAATGATGTCTCGATTCTTGTGGTCATGGCGGCACTGTGTTTCTTCTCCGCAGCCATGGGGGACTCTCTCGCCATCACGGCCACGGTGATTGCGCTCATGTACCGGCTGCAACCGCACCTGGGCAGAATCGACGGAGCACTGCTGACCCTGGTGAAGTCGCAGGGGCCTCTGGCTGCCGTCCTGAAGCAACTCCGCGCGCCGGACATGCGGGATGATGCGATGGAGGACCTGTCCCTCCACTCGCCGTGGCAGACATTGCGATTCGAGAAGGTCTCCTTTGCCTATGAACACGAGCCGGTGCTGGTGAACCTCAGCTTTGAACTCAAGCGCGGTTCGGTGCTTGCGATTCGTGGGTTGAGCGGCGCAGGGAAATCGACGCTCGTCAGCATGCTGCTGAAGCTGCTCAAGCCTGCGTCAGGACGCATCACCATCGATGCGCAGGACTTCATGCGCGTGAAGCGCGAACAGTGGCTCTCCGGTGTGGCTGCCGCAGGGCAGGACTTTGAGCTCATGGATGGCACACTGGCGGAGAACCTCATGCTGGGGAGAGATATTGCTGAAGAGGAGCTGCAGACCGCTCTGAGGCTGGCGGAGATTGATGACTTTGTGATGAAACTTCCCGAGGGTTTGCAGACGCGGGTGGGGGAGAAGGGCATCCGGCTCTCGGGAGGTCAGCGGCAGCGCATCGTTCTTGCACGCGCGCTGGCCGCGCATCCGGACCTCCTCATCCTGGACGAGGCCGCGAGTGCCGTGAGCATCGACATGGAGCGGAAGATTTATGGGAACATCCGTCGTGCGAGACCTGGTATCACCCTGATTGTGGTCACGCATCGGGAGCTCCCGGAAGGTCTCGCCGATGAAGTGTTTGAGGTGTGAGCCTTCGCGGGAAGCGCGGATTTCCACTTTCCAGTCCTATACGGAGTTAGGCTGAAGGGAGGCCCTTTCATTATTTAAAGTGCCCTGATAATTGCCAGGAAAACTGAGAGTCCTGAAGCGAGAGAAATTGCCAGCCCGCTGGATTCCCTAGTGAATTCGTGTGTCCTGCGCGCAAAAACGGGCAGCTAAAGGAAAATTAAGTATATTTTTGAGAGGGATTTGCGTTATGAATAAAGCTTCGCCAAGCCTATGAAAACGTACCGCGTTGAGTCCAGGGTGGGTAGTATGTCGGCTATATTAGCGGACGGGTGTCACGAGAGCAGAGTGGATTACCGCTTCGTCTGCGAAGGATTCATCGTCGCCCAATTTCCCAAAGCGATGGTGCGGGGTGTCTCCGAAATTCCTGTGGCGTCCACAGAGGTCGAAGCCCTGCTGGGTGTTGTTGCTCAGAATTGCACGGAAATGCCGGCAGTTGAGAGCACGCAAAGGTCGGCGGCAGCGTAGAGGTTGGTAAATCGAACCGTGGCTGTTTTTTACGCCGTGCCTGTGTGCCAGGTTAAGAAAGCATGTGCGATTCCAGAGGACAATGGACGGGCAGAATGATCCAGAGGCTCTGACGATGGGTCGCACTCGCTCGTGGTGCAATACGTCCTCAAGACTTGGCGACTTCGTCGCGACATGGCGTGCAGCAGGCTGCACTTGGGAAAGCGGCAGCAGGGCTCCACGCAGTCCAAGGACGCTGCGCGTCATGGTTTCCAAGTCATTTGCGGGTATCTCCTTCCTTCATGATGCCACATGGCTTGTTAACCTGACGCTCGTACGAAGAGCGTCAGGGTGGGAAGACGGGTCGGGGAAAGGCAGAAGAGCCTGTTTTTGATGGCGCTGACTCAGCCCTTGAGGTTCTTGTTGAAGAACTCCAGCGTGCGCGTCCACGCGAGCTCAGCGGCGGCCTTGTCGTAGCGTGGGGTGGTGTCGTTGTGGAAGCCGTGGTTCGCGCCGGGGTACATGTGGGCGGTGTACTTCACATTGTTCTGTTTCAGCGCGGCTTCGTAGGCGGGCCAGCCTTCATTCACGCGGGTGTCGAGCTCGGCGTAGTGCAGCAACAGCGGCGCTTTGATCTTCGCCACATCCGCGGCGGCGGGCTGGCGGCCGTAGAAGGGCACGGCGGCCTTGATGACATCCGGGATGCGTACGGCGAGGGTATTCGCCATGAGTCCGCCGAAGCAAAAGCCCACGACGCCAATCTTGCCATCGCACGCAGGGTTCTTCTGCAGCCAGAGGGCGGCGGCGATGAAGTCCTCCACCATTTCTTCACCGGAGCGTTTGGCCTGCATTTCCTTGCCCTTCTCGTCATCACCGGGATAGCCACCCAAGGGTGTGAGTGCATCCGGTGCAAAGGCGACGAAGCCTGCGACGCCCAGGCGCCGGGCGACGTCTTCGATGTAGGGATTGAGTCCGCGATTCTCGTGCACCACGATGACGCCGGGCAGCTTGCCGGAGGCATTCGCAGGTGTGACGAGCAGGCCGCGCATCTTGCCTCCGCCCTTTGGAGATTCGTATTCAGCATACTCTGACTTGATGCGGGCGTCATCCTTGGGCACTTGCTGGGCCCAGGCATAATTTGGGCTGAGGGCCTCCAGCAACGCAGCGGCGGTCAGGCCACCCACGGCGAACTTCGAGGCGCGGTCGAGAAACGCGCGGCGATCAATGCGGCTGTGCGCATAGTCATCATAGAGGTCGAGCAATTCCTGGTCGAATTCGGATGCGATTTTGCGGTTCATGGGGGTGAGTGTAGCTGGCTCGCGAGGGCAGGGGAAGCTTCGTTTTGTGTCGGTGAGTTCAATAAGGAGATACAGAGTTCTCTTGCGAGATAGAGGGTGGCCTGCTTTGCCCGAAGGCGATACATACGGGCACACGTCGCCGAGTCGCTTTGCGTCGTGGAGTGCGGTGGCAAGACCGCGCCCCTTGCGGGACGCGACACCGCTTTGAACGGAAGGAGTGAACTTTGTGAAACGATGTCATGGTCCAAGTTCCCAAGGTGGTGGTGTTGTTGTACGGGGGAATATTGGATGCTGGATTCCAGTGAAGTCTTCCGAAGCATCAGGATGGATCTCCTTTGTTCAAAGCGGTGTCGCGGCCTCAAGGGAGGCCCGTGCCACCGCACTCCACGACGCAAAGCGCTTCTTCTGCGTGCCAGATGAAAGCGGAACAAGGTCGTAGCATCCGTGGCCCGCGGACTTTGCATCCTCACGTTTTGATTCACCGGCTTTCTCAGGCTATCAACTATCGACCAAAGACCATCAACTCCACAGAAAAAACAAGGCAGGCACGTTTCCGCGCCTGCCTTGGGATCTGATGTTGGGTTTCTAGTTCGTTGTTCGCCGCACCATTAGTAGGTCGTCAGACCCAGCGACTGTAGCAACTGGTCGTCGATGCGGCCGGTGGCGTACAGGCCGTAGTCCTGCTGATAGGCGTAGATGGCCGAGCGCGTGCCGGGTCCGACGACGCCGTCGAGGGTGCCGTCGTAGTAGCCGGCGCGAGCCAGTTCTTCCTGCACCGCTACGCGAGTTTCATATCCGTACCCGCTGTAGTAGTTGGGGGTGGAGTCGTAGTAGGCGGGCGCTGACTCATACACATAGGCAGGAGGCGCCACCAGGGAGAAGATGAATACGCCCAGGGCATCGTTGTAGTAGCGGTGCCTGTGGTAGGTCCGGTAGTAGTCGTAGTCGTACACGTAGCCATTGCTGCGATACCAGTCGTGCGAATGGTGATCGTGGTCATGGCGCACGGTGTAGTGACTGCGGTCACGGTGGGAATGCGTGCGGCGGTCGCCGTCGCGATCCCGGTCTCTTACGATGCGATTGCGATCCGAGTCGCGCACTGCCGAGGAGGCAATGTTGCGGCGATCAATCTCGCGGCGCACGTCGGCACGATCGCGGTCGCGGTTGCGATCATTGTCGCGTCGCGCTGCCGCTGTGGCGATGTTGCGGCGATCAATCTCGCGGCGCACATCCGTGCGGTCACGGTTGACATCGCGCTTCACGACACGATCGCGATCGCGGTCGACACGTTCCTTCGCCTTTGCGAGGTTCTGTGAGCGCTCAATGGACTTGCGATTTGCCGCGGCTACACGATCACGGGACGAGGACGCGGCCAACTGATGGCGCGCGATGTCGTCGGAGCGTTTGCGGACATTGTTATCGCGTCCCTTGGTGCGCTGCACCGCCAGACGGGTGGTATCACGAGACGAGGGTTTGTTCGCCTTGGGCTTCGGAGAGGATCGTGCTACGACACGTCGGTCAGGTTTCGGGGACGAGGGGCGGGAATGTGCCACACGCGGGCCGCGGTCTCCGCCGCCCTTGCGCTGCACCTGTTCCTTCTTGCCCTTTCGGTCGCCGCCTCCTTTGCCCTTGTCTTTTTTGGCCGCCATCAGGTCGCCACCAGTGAGAGCCAGCGAAATCGCGGCCACCAGCATCGCCATGAGCGGTCGGGGTAGAATTTTCATGATTCAGTTTTTGGGTTGGGTTTTTGTCTCCTAACTGAATCGACGGGCAAGGGGCCGGTGGCATTCAACCCCAGGCAATATTTGAAGATGAACGTGATCGAAAATATCACTCGATGCATCCATGTGGCGAATGGCACGATGGGGGTGATCGTGCGGAATGCGGGAGGGAGCGAATCTCCAACGTAGCTCGCGAGTCCCTTCGCGAGATTTACGTACCCCTCGCGTGCTGCATCAAGCTTCGGCAGAGTGGCTGTTTAGTGTGCCTCGTCAGTGATACGTACTACTCGCGAAGGGACTCGCGAGCTACGTTGGGCTTCGCGAGTTACGCTTAGCCTTGCTCTAACTCGCCCTGCCACCCACCGGCTGCACTTTCGCAGCGAGGGTGTGCAGGCACTTGTCCAGCTCACCGATATCCACGGGCTTGGTGAGGTGGAAATCGAAGCCTGCCCTTTCGCTCTGGGCGATGTCCTCCGCCATGCCGTAACCGCTGAGGGCGATGCCACCTATCTGGCGCTCGCCGGCAGCGCGGATGAAGGGCTGCATGAGTTGCAGGCCCTCACCATCGGGAAGTCCGATGTCGCTCACCAGCACGTCGAAAGAAGAGTCGCGAATGAGTGCCATGCCGCTCTCCACACTCGAAGCCAGCTCCACGGCATAGCCGCGCCGCGTGAGCAGGCGTTTGAGTTGCACAGCGGTGTCCTGGTGGTCTTCCACCACAAGGAGACGTAGAGAAGCGGGGGAATCCTTTTCCGGCCGCGTGGGTGTGCGCTCCGTCGTGACGCGCTCCGCTGCGGTGGGCAAGCCGACGATGAACACACTGCCGCGTCCCGGTCCGCCACTGGAAGCCGTGATGGAACCCCGGTGCCCCTCGACCAGAGCACGGCAGATGGCCAGCCCAAGACCGAGTCCCGTGGAGCGGTCTCCATGCGCCTGCTCGAACGCATCGAAGATGCGGTTGATGCGCTCGGGCGCGATGCCCTCGCCAACGTCTTCAAAGCGAATCTGCACGGTCTTCTCATCGTCCGCATTCGCACTGTTGATGGAGATGCTGGAGGAGGGCGGCGAGAACTTGATGGCGTTGCCGATGAGGTTGCAGAAGATCTGCTGGATGCGTGCGGCGTCCGCGACGCTGTGGCTGTTCCTGGCCTCCAGATTGAGCTTCAGTTGAATGTTCTTTCTCTGCAGCTCGGGATGGCAGATCTCCACGGCGCGCTGCACGAGCGTGTGCAGATCCACATTCTCGAGATGGAGCTGCATCTTGCCGTTGCGGATGCGGGCAAGGTCCAGCAGGTCATCGATAAGCCGCGCCTCCAGCTGCACATTCCGCTGGATGGTATCGAGCAGTTCGCGGATGCCCTTGTCCACCTGGTACTCCTCGCGGATGATGGCGACGGCGTGCAGCACGGGGGAGAGGGGAGTGCGCAGCTCGTGGGAGAGCATGGCGAGGAAGCGATCCTTTGCCTGGTTCGCCGCTTCCGCCTCGGCGCGCGCGGCCTCCGCGAGGATGCGCTTGGTCCTTTCCTCAGCGGCGCGCTCCAGCTCGGCATTCTTGATGGCGAGCTCGCGATTCGTGGCCATCAGTGCGGCTTCCACCTGCTTGCGGAAGGTGATATCCACCAGTGAGGCAATGTGGAAGGCTCCGCTGCTGGCCTCGAACTGGCTGAGGCCCACTTCCACCGGCACCTTGCCGGCATCTTTGCGGCGCACTTCAAGTTCCACAGGCTCGCCGGAGTTCGCTCTTGGGTCTGTGCTCAGGTCATCCGCGAGGCCTTCGGGAATAAGCATGCGGATGGATTCGCCCAGCAGCTCCTCGCGTGAGAAGCCAAAGAGGCTCTCGGCGCGTGAGTTTACCAACACGATTTTTTCATCCTGCCCGGTCACCACCATCGCCGTGGGACTGGATTCCACGACAAAACGAAACCTCTCCTCCGCAGCGTGGCGTTCCTGAATCTCCGCCTGTAGCGTGTCATTCAGCTTCGTCAGCGCGTCGGTCTTCCGGTAGAGCTCCACGAAGACGCTCACCTTGGACCGCAGGATGTCCGGGTTCACCGGCTTGGTGATGTAGTCCACCGCGCCGGCGCCATAGCCGAGGACGATGTGCTCCTCCTCGTAGTAGTGAGCGGTGAGGAAGATGATGGGGATGTTCTGTGTCTTCCGCCGCTGCTTGATGAGCTGGGCGAGCTCGATGCCACTCATGCCAGGCATCTGCACATCGAGGATGATGGCAGCGCACGGCTCGGACATGAGCGTCATGAGCGCCTCCTCCGGCGTCGTCGCCTTGATGAGACGGTGATCCGGAGCGTCGAGTATCGTCTCAAGAACCATCAGGTTCTTGAGGTCATCGTCCACCAGGAGAATATTGATGCCGGGCGTCGTCGTCGTCATCCAATTTAGCGATGCAGCCAAACTCGTAGCAGGGAAAGCAACTGGTCGGTGTTCACGGGCTTCGCGATGTAGTCACTGGCACCGGCTTCGAGGCACTTTTCACGGTCGCCTTTCATCGCCTTGGCCGTGAGAGCAATCATGGGCAGCGTACGGAATTGGGGATTCTTACGGATTTCGCGCATGGTCTGGTAACCGTCCATCTCAGGCATCATGATGTCCATCAATACCATGGAGAGGTCCGGTGTGTCCTCGATGATCTGAATCGCCTGTCTCCCATTCATCGCGCTTAGGACTTCCATTTGCTGGTTTTCCAGCACGATCGAGAGGGCGAAAATGTTGCGGGCGTCATCATCCACCACCAGGACCTTGCGGCTTTCCAGCGCCTCATTGGAGTTGTGCAGGCGCGCAATCATCTTCTGCTTCGGCTCGGGGAGCTCGGCGATGACGCGATGCAGGAAGAGGGCGGTCTCATCCAGCAGACGTTCGGGCGACTGCACGTCCTTGAGCACAATGCTCTTGGCCATGGTGCGGAGGCGCTTTTCCTCCTCCTCGGAGAGTTCCTTTCCGGTGAAGACGACAATGGGTACCTCCATGAGGCTGGGTTCCTCCTGGATCTTGTCCAGCAGTTCGAAGCCGCTCATGTCCGGCAAACGGAGGTCGAGCACGGCGCAGTCATAGGGCTTGTCCAGGAGCTGCTTCATGGCCTCGGAGCCGGTGGATGCCGTGGTGATCTGGATGTCCTCGTGACCGAGGAGCTCCACGATGCTCTGGCTTTCGATGTCATTGTCCTCCACCACGAGGAGATTCTTCACGCGCGGGCGGGCGAAGGTCTTGATGCGGTCGAAGGCGTGGTCGAGCTCGTCGGTGGTGGCAGGCTTCACCATGTAGGAGAAGGCACCGTGGGACAGGCCGTGCTGCCGCTCCTCCTCCAGGGAGATGATCTGCACTGGGATGTGCCGGGTGGCAGGATCGAGCTTCAAGTTGTTCAATACGGTCCAGCCAAGCATATCCGGCAGGAAAATGTCCAGCGTGATCGCGGTGGGAGCGTACTGCCGCGCCAGCAGCAGGGCCTGCTGACCACGGGTGGCCACGAGTCCCTTGAAGCCCTTGTCCCGCGCCAGTCCCAGCAGCACGCGTCCGTAGTGGGGGTCGTCTTCCACGATGAGCAGGACGGCATCGCCTTTGGCGATGATGTCACGATCGTCTTCGATGATCTCCTCGCCGGTGCTGCGGTAGTTTCGCATGGCGGTCTCAGAGACTTCCTGCATGGCGCGTGACTTCACAGGATCGAGGCTCTGTGCCACGGGGCCGGTGAAGTTCAGTGGCAGGTACAGTGTGAAGGTGCTGCCCTCACCGAGGGTGCTGGTGAGGCGAATCTCACCACCCAGCAGCGTGGCCAGCTCACGCGAAATGGCGAGCCCGAGACCGGTGCCGCCGTACTTGCGCGAGGTGCCGGCATCCGCCTGCTGGAACGCTTCAAAGATGAGGCGCTGCTTCTCCGGTGCAATGCCGATGCCGGTATCCGTGATGGCCATGCTCACGACATACGGCGAGCGCTTCAGCACGGGATGGTCCGGGCTCCAGCCTTCCGTGGCCTGCCGCACCTTGATGGTGACACTGCCCTGCGAGGTGAACTTGAAGGCATTGGACAGCAGGTTCTTGATGATCTGCTGCAGACGCTTGAGGTCCGTGGAGAACACGCGCGGCAGTGAGGGATCAAAGTCCACAATGAAGGGCAGGTTCTTGTTCTCCGCCACGTGGCCGAAGTTGCGCCGCACGGAGTCGCGCAGCGTGTCGAAGGGAATCTCCTCTGCTTCCACCGTCACTGTACCGGACTCGATCTTGGAGAGGTCCAGGATGTCATTGATGAGATTGAGCAGGTCGGAGCCGGCGGAGTGGATGTTCTTGGCGAAGTCCACCTGCCTGTCCGTGAGATTCCTCGCCGCATTCTCGGAGAGCTCCTGTCCGAGAATCAGGATGGAGTTCAGCGGTGTGCGCAATTCGTGGGACATGTTCGCGAGGAACTCGGACTTGTACTTCGAGGTGAGCGCGAGTTCCGCGGCCTTGTCTTCCAGGGCGCGGCGGGCCTGCTCGATTTCCACGTTCTTGCGTTCCACTTCCGCGTTCTGCTCGGCGAGCTCCTGCGCCTTCTGTTCGAGTTCTTCGTTCGTCTGCTGGAGCTCCGTCTGGCGGGACTGGAGTTCCGTGGTGAGCTGCTGGCTCTGCTGCAGCAGGCCTTCCGTACGCATGGTGGCCTCGATGGTATTGAGCACGACCCCGATGGACTGCGTGAGCTGCTCGAGGAAGTTCAGGCGCCCTTCCGTGAAGGGGTGCAGGGAGGCCAGCTCGATGACCGCCTTCGTCTCCCCTTCGAAGAGCACGGGCAGCACCACGATATTCGCCGGAGTGGACATGCCCAGGCTGGACTGCACCGGAGAGTAGTCGGGTGGCACGTCCGTGAGGAGAATGCGCTGGCGCTCCACCGCACACTGGCCCACGAGGCCTTCGCCCATGTCGAGGCGATCCATCTGACCCTTGGGCGTGGCGAAACCGGCGAGCAGACGCAGGAACCTGCGATCGGAACCCGTGCCGGTGGTCTGGTACATGGTGCCCTGGTGCGCGGCCACCAGCGGTGCGAGCTCAGAGAGGAGCATCTGCGCCACGGTGAAGAGGTCGCGCTGGCCCTGCAGCATGCGGGTGAACTTCGCCACGTTCGTCTTCAGCCAGTCCTGCTCCTGGTTGCGCTCCGTGGTTTCACGGAGGTTGTAGATCATCGTGTTGATGTTGTCCTTCAGCTCGGCCACTTCACCACGCGTCTCCACCTGGATGGAGCGGGTGAGGTCACCCTTTGTCACGGCGGTGGCCACTTCAGCAATGGCTCGCACCTGCGTGGTGAGGTTTGCCGCAAGCAGGTTCACGTTCCCGGTAAGGTCCTTCCACGTGCCGGCAGCACCGGGCACGTTCGCCTGGCCGCCGAGACGTCCATCCACACCCACTTCGCGCGCCACGTTCGTCACCTGGTCGGCGAAGGTCGCGAGCGTGTTTGTCATGTTGTTGATCGTTTCAGCAAGCGCGGCCACTTCACCCTTCGCCTGCACGGTGAGTTTCTGGCGCAGGTTGCCATCCGCCACGGCAGTCACCACTTTCACGATGCCGCGCACCTGGTCGGTGAGGTTCGCTGCCATCACGTTCACGGAGTCGGTAAGGTCCTTCCACGTGCCGGCCACGCCGGACACCTGGGCCTGACCACCGAGCTTGCCCTCGGTACCCACTTCACGCGCCACACGAGTCACTTCCGCGGCGAAGGCATTGAGCTGGTCCACCATCGTGTTGATGGTATTCTTCAGTTCGAGAATTTCGCCCTTCACGTCCACCGTGATCTTGCGGGAAAGGTCACCACGTGCCACGGCCGTGGTCACTTCCGCGATGTTGCGCACCTGGGCCGTGAGGTTTGAGCCCATGGCATTCACGGAGTCGGTAAGGTCCTTCCAAGTGCCAGCCACACCAGGCACCACGGCCTGCACCCCGAGTCGTCCTTCCGTACCCACTTCACGCGCCACACGCGTCACTTCGGAGGCGAAGGAGCGCAGCTGCTCCACCATGGTATTGATGGTCTCCTTGAGCTGGAGAATTTCTCCACGCACGTCTACCGTAATCTTGCGGGACAAGTCGCCATTCGCCACGGCGATGGTCACTTCCGCGATGTTACGCACCTGGCCGGTGAGGTTGGAGGCCATGGAGTTCACGTTATCCGTAAGGTCCTTCCACGTGCCCGCGACACCACCCACTTCGGCCTGACCACCGAGCTTGCCTTCGGTACCCACTTCACGCGCCACACGCGTCACTTCCGAGGCGAAGGCCGAGAGCTGGTCCACCATGGTATTGATGGTTTCCTTGAGCTGCAAAATTTCGCCCTTCACGTCCACCGTGATCTTGCGCGAAAGATCACCGCGCGCGATGGCCGTGGCCACGTCGGCGATGTTACGCACCTGGCCGGTGAGGTTGAAGGCCATGGAGTTTACGTTGTCCGTAAGGTCCTTCCACGTACCGGCCACACCGGGCACCTGCGCCTGGCCACCGAGCTTGCCTTCGGTGCCCACTTCACGCGCCACGCGGCTCACTTCCGCTGCGAAGGAGCGGAGCTGGTCCACCATGGTATTGATGGTTTCCTTGAGCTCGAGAATCTCACCACGCACGTCCACCGTGATCTTCTTGGAAAGGTCCCCGTTCGCCACGGCGATGGTTACTTCCGCGATGTTACGCACCTGGCCGGTGAGGTTGGAGGCCATGGAGTTCACGTTATCGGTAAGGTCCTTCCACGTGCCGGCCACACCACCCACCTGTGCCTGGCCCCCGAGCTTGCCTTCGGTACCCACTTCACGGGCCACACGGCTCACTTCAGAGGCGAAGGAGTTGAGCTGGTCCACCATGGTATTGATGGTGTCCTTCAGCGCGAGCACCTCGCCCTTCACGTCCACGGTGATCTTGCGGGAAAGGTCACCGCGCGCCACGGCGGTGGTCACTTCGGCGATGTTACGCACCTGCGCGGTGAGGTTGTTCGCCATGAAGTTCACGTTATCCGTGAGATCCTTCCACGTACCTGCCACACCCTGCACATTCGCCTGGCCACCGAGCTTGCCTTCGGTGCCCACTTCACGGGCCACACGCGTCACTTCGGAAGCGAAGCCGTTGAGCTGGTCCACCATGGTGTTCATGGTTTCCTTGAGCTGCAAGATTTCACCTTTCACGTCCACGGTGATCTTGCGGGACAAGTCACCCTTCGCGATGGCCGTGGCCACGTCGGCGATGTTGCGCACCTGACCGGTGAGGTTGGAGGCCATGGAGTTCACGTTATCGGTAAGGTCCTTCCACGTGCCTGCCACACCACGCACCTGCGCCTGACCGCCGAGCTTGCCTTCGGTACCCACTTCGCGCGCCACACGCGTCACTTCGGAAGCGAAACCGTTGAGCTGGTCCACCATGGTATTGATGGTGTTCTTCAGTTCGAGAATTTCCCCCTTCACGTCCACGGTGATCTTCTTGGAAAGGTCACCGTTCGCCACAGCAGTCGCCACGTCGGCGATGTTACGCACCTGGCCCGTGAGGTTGGAGGCCATGGAGTTCACGTTGTCCGTAAGGTCCTTCCACGTGCCGGCCACACCTTCCACTTCGGCCTGACCACCGAGCTCACCTTCGGTGCCCACTTCGCGGGCCACGCGGCTCACTTCCGAGGCGAAGGCATTGAGCTGGTCCACCATCGTGTTGATGGTGTTCTTCAGCTCGAGAATTTCACCCTTCACTTCCACGGTGATCTTGCGGGAAAGGTCACCGCGCGCCACAGCGGTGGTCACGTCGGCGATGTTGCGCACCTGGCCGGTGAGGTTGGAGGCCATGGAGTTCACCGAATCCGTAAGGTCCTTCCACGTGCCGGCCACACCCGACACCGCGGCCTGACCACCGAGCTTGCCTTCGGTACCCACTTCACGGGCCACACGAGTCACTTCGGAGGCGAAAGCATTAAGCTGGTCCACCATGGTATTGATGGTGTTCTTCAGCTCGAGAATTTCACCCTTCACTTCCACGGTGATCTTGCGGGAAAGGTCACCTCTCGCCACGGCGGTGGTCACGTCGGCGATGTTACGCACCTGGCCGGTGAGGTTGGAGGCCATGGAGTTCACCGAGTCGGTAAGGTCCTTCCACGTTCCGGCCACACCGGACACCGCAGCCTGACCACCCAGTTTGCCTTCGGTACCCACTTCGCGGGCCACACGGGTCACTTCCGAGGCGAAGCCGTTGAGCTGGTCCACCATGGTATTGATGGTGTTCTTCAGCTCCAGAATTTCCCCCTTCACGTCCACCGTGATCTTGCGGGAAAGGTCACCTCTTGCCACGGCGGTGGTCACGTCGGCGATGTTACGCACCTGGCCGGTGAGGTTGGAGGCCATGGAGTTCACGGAGTCGGTAAGGTCCTTCCACGTACCTGCGACACCTCGCACCTGGGCCTGGCCACCGAGCTTGCCTTCAGTACCCACTTCGCGCGCCACACGCGTCACTTCGGAGGAGAAGGCATTGAGTTGGTCCACCATCGTGTTGATGGTTTCCTTGAGCTCCAGGATTTCGCCCTTCACATCCACGGTGATCTTTCGGGACAAGTCACCGCGCGCCACGGCGGTGGTCACGGCGGCGATGTTACGCACCTGCGCCGTGAGATTGGAGGCCATGGAGTTCACGGAGTCGGTAAGGTCCTTCCACGTGCCCGCCACACCGGGTACCACGGCCTGACCGCCGAGTCGTCCCTCGGTACCCACTTCGCGGGCCACGCGTGTCACTTCCGAGGCGAAGGAGCGGAGCTGATCCACCATGGAGTTGATGGCTTCCTTGAGCTGGAGAATTTCCCCGCGCACGTCCACGGTGATCTTCTTGGAAAGGTCCCCGTTCGCCACGGCGATGGTCACGTCCACGATGTTGCGGACCTGGGCAGTGAGGTTGCCCGCCATCTGGTTCACGCTTTCCGTGAGGTCCTTCCACACCCCGGACACGCCTTTCACCTGGGCCTGACCGCCGAGCTTGCCTTCGGTACCCACTTCGCGGGCCACACGTGTCACTTCCGAGGTAAAGACGGAGAGCTGGTCAATCATGCGGTTGACCAGTCGTGCAGAAACGAGGAACTCACCCTGGAGCGAGCGGCCGTCGACTTCGAGGGCCATGGACTGGGAGAGGTCACCTTGGGCCACCGCACCGATGGTGCGTGTCACGTCCGTGGTGGGACGCACGAGGTCATCCATCAGTTCGTTCAGCGACTCCACCTCGGTGGCCCAGCCGCCGACGATACCCGGCACGCGGAGACGCTGCTTGAGTTTGCCCTCCTTGCCTACCACGCGGCAGATGCGGGCGGTCTCCTGGGCGCGGCGTTCGTTGATCCCGGCCACCTCATTGAAGGTGTCTGCGATTTTTCCGTACACGCCGGTCCAGTTCGTCGGGAGCTTCTTGGAAAAGTTTCCGTCACGGAGGGCCAGCATGGCCTCCAGAATGGCAAAGGCAGCGGTCTCGGGACTGTCAGCCGGGGCGGATGCTTTCGCGGTCGGAGGGGGGGAACCAGAAGCGCTCTTGGCTGTGGAGCTGCTTTTGGCTCCAGCCAAGCCATTGATGGCAGGAGGGGCTGCGGCAGCGGTGTTGGCGACGGTGCGTTTCCGAGGTGACAGTGCTTTCATGATGACACAATCCAAGATACTCCCGGGCTAGGGAAGATGCTGACGTCAGGTTACGTCTTGCGTTGAGCGCCAGCATTAATATAGCTGATGGAACGCGGCAAGCTCACCCTCAAAGTATAGTTTTTACCCAACCAATCATGCACCCATCCATCCAGCCCGGCACATGCGAATAGCATTCTCCGGAAATCGAAACCTGAAGTCGAGATCAAATGCGATCCAACAAGCCCTGATCCCAGAAGACTAATTCCTCGTGGCTGAAGACGGGCTTTCATCATCCATCGTGCAATTCATCGAGCAGTACGTGCGCTCGGTGGAGCAGCTCGAGATCATTCTGCTGTTGGGGAGAAATCCTGAACAAGAGTTCAGCGTGGAATCCGTTTATCAAGTCATCATGAGCACACGCGACTCTGTGCAGGGATGGCTGGACGAGATGGTCTCAAAGAATCTTGCAGTGTGCAATCCGGGTCCACCGCTGGGCTACAAGTTCTCGACTGCGGATGCGACTCTGCTTGAATCAGCGCAGCGGTTGGGCGCTTCTTACAAGGCCTATCCCGTGCGAGTGATTGAAGCGATCTACCGTCCGCGGAAGCCGCAGACGGATCCTGCGCAGGATTTCGCGGATGCTTTCCGGCTCAGAAAGAAACCTTCATGATTGGCAACTCATGGTCCAGATAGTCTACATCCTCTGTTCTCTGGCATGCCTGTTATGCGCCGTGCTTTTGATGCGCGGGTACAAGCGCTCCAAACATGAACTCCTCTTCTGGAGCGCCACCTGTTTCATCATCCTGGCTTTCGCAAATTTCATTCTGGTGGTGGATCTGGTCCTGATTCCCACAGGTGTCGACCTTCTCCTGTGGCGCAGTTGCATGAGTCTGGTCGCCATGTGTGTTCTTCTGTACGGATTGATTTTCAAGTCTGCCTAATCCGCTTCCTTCGTTCCCATGATTGTTGCCGCGTTCATTTCTGGAGCCATCGCAGCCATGAGTTTCACAGCGGCGGCTTTCTTCCTGCGCTTCTGGCAGAAGACAAAGGACCGGCTGTTTGTCTATTTCGCGGTGGCGTTCCTTCTCCTCATGGTGGAGCGAATCATGCGCACGGTGCTGGACATGGAGAATGAGCTCGCCCCGCTGGTCTACGGCGTGCGCCTGGTAGCCTTCCTCACGATCATCGTGGGCATTGTGGATAAGAACCGGGTGAAGTGAGCAGGTTACGAAACGGGTGGAGAAAGAAGAATCGTGCGCCTCTGGTCCATGACATAGCCCGCCTGTTGACCGGTAGGGGGCTGCTGCGTCGGCCTCCTGACTAGAGCGGGCGGAGGTGGTGCGGAGCATCCGGGTGAAACCGGCTTATCACGCACCAGTTCCACACCGCCTCCGCCCACCTGATTAGGAAGCCGACGCAGCAGCTCCCCACCAGTGTAAAGGTGGGCGGAGTGATAGACCGGAGGCATCATCGCCACAGCAGGCTGTGGACTCTAGAAAGCGGCAGCAGGCTGCCGCAGTCCAAGGAGGCTGCGCCTCACAAATTTCCTCTCTTTGCTGCTTTGCTGCTCCGCTGCTTTGCGTTTCTCTCTCTCTCTGAAGATTGAAGAGCTGCTACGCAAAAATCTCCGTCGCCACATTTCCTGCGACATCAGTCAGCCGGAAATCACGGCCTGCATAGCGATAGCGCAGCTTCTCGTGATCCAGCCCCATGAGTGCCAGCAGGGTGGCGTGCAGATCATTCGTGTGCATGCGGCCTTCTACGGCCTTGATGCCATATTCATCGGTGGCACCATGGACATAGCCTGCCTTCACGCCGGCACCGGCAAGCGCCATGGAGTAGCCGGTGATGTTGTGGTCGCGGCCATCCTGCCCCTGCGCGGTGGGCTGGCGTCCGAACTCGGAACCAAAAAGCACGAGGGTCTCCTCCAGCAGTCCACGGGTCTCCAGGTCATGCAGCAATGCAGCAACCGGCTGGTCGATGGTGCTGGTCCGATCGATGAGCCCCTTGTGCAGGTTGTTGTGATGGTCCCAACCGGACTGGCAGATTTCCACGAAGCGCACGCCAGCCTCGCTGAGCCGGCGCGCCATGAGGCACTGGCGGGCAAAGGCGCCCTGCGGACCATCCTTCACGCCATAGGCCTCCTGCACCTTCACGGGCTCCTTTGAGATATCGAGCAGCTCGGGCACCTTGCTCTGCATGCGGAAGCCGAGCTCGAAGGATTCGATGATGGCATCCACCGGATCCGGCGCGCCGGAGGTGGCGGCGAGATCGCGGTTCATGGACTGGATGAGGTCGAGCTGCTTCCGCTGGAGTGACCTTGCTGAGTAGGCTTTCACGTTGGGCAGCTGGCCCTGATCATTGATGCGCGTGCCCTGGTACTCGGCAGGCAGGAAGGCGCTGCCGTAGTTCACCGCGCCACCGAAATTCGGCGGAGGATTGATGGTCACATAACCGGGGAGGTCATTGTTCTCACTGCCGAGACCATAGAGCAGCCATGCGCCCATGCTGGGGCGGGTGAGTGCGGCGTTGGCGCTGCCGGTGTGGAGCTGCACCACGGCCTGCGGATGCGCGGGCGTATCCGTATGCAGACCGCGCAGCCAGCAGAACTTGTCTGCGTGCGTGGCGATGTTCGGCAGCAGTTCAGAGAACCACGAGCCGGTCTGGCCATATTGCTTGAACTTGAACTTCGAACTCGTGAGTGTGCCACCGCCCGGACCGCCCTTGCCACCATCCTTCACGAGCTGCGGCTTGTACTCGAAGGTATCGAGCTGCGACATCGCGCCCTCCATGAAGACGAAGATGATGCGCTTCGCACGTGGGGTGAAGTGCGGCTTCTTTGGCGCGAGTGGATGCTCCAGTTTCTTCTCGGCACCGAAGGCCTGCTGCTGATGGCCCAGCAAACCGGCGAGCGCGAGATAGCCAAAACCCGCGCCTGCCGAGCGCAGGAGGGTCTGGCGGGTGAGGGTGGGGGTGAAGGGGGAAGACATGAGAGAGGGGGAGAGGGGGAGAGGGGAAGTGGGTTAGCGGACGAAGCGGAACTCGGCGGAGGCGTAGATGGCCTGTACGAGGTTCATCCAGGCGGCGGCGCGTGGGGTGCGGGGTTGCACGGTTTCTTCGCGCACGGCCTGCTCGGTGCGATCGACATCATCGGGGTTCACCGGGATGGCGTCCGTCCTGGCATCCGAAGCGCCTGCGGGCCGAGGCTCGCTGGTGAGGGAGGCCAGCACCACAGGAGGTGATGCATCCTGATAGGAATACTCATAGGATGCGAGGAAGGCGCCAGCGCGCGTGGCCTCCTGCTCCGTGGGCTGGCGGCCCAAGGTGAGTTGGTATACCTCGCGCAGGGCCTCTACATCCGAGCGGCCACTCTCTGCCACCACCTGCTCCGCGAGCACCAGCGCCTGCTGCCGCACGAAGGTGGAATTCAGAAGGTACAGGGCTTGCGTTGGCACAGTGGTGGCCTCGCGCTGGCCGGTCACCAGCGTCTGCTCCACCGGGTCGAAGGCCGCCAGTGACGAAGGAGTGACGCCACGCAGCAGCGGCAGGTACACACTGCGTGTGAGGCTGCGGTCTGCGCTTTCATGGATGTTGCGGGCTTCCGCACCGTTGTCGCGCATTTCGATCATCTTCAGGTCTTTCGCGGGTGAGCCCTCGGGGACTTTCGATTCGAGACGACCTGCGGCGGCGAGCATGGAGTCGCGCAGCTCTTCTGCGGTCTGGCGCCGTGGAGCATGGCGCCACACGAGGCGGTTCGCGGGATCGATCTCGCGATATCCTTCCGGCACTGCTGTGCCGAGTTGGTAGGATTTCGAGAGCACCACTTCACGCACCAGCTTCTTCACAGACCAGCCTTCACGCATGAAGCGCGTGGCGAGGTAGTCCAGCAATGCGGGATGCGATGGATGGTCGCCATTCACACCAAAGTTGTCCACGGTATTCACGATGCCCACGCCGTGCAGGTGTTGCCATACGCGGTTCACAATCACACGCGGGGTGAGAGGATTGTTCGGACTGGTGAGCCACTGTGCGAGCTCCAGACGACCGCTCTGCGCGGGGTTCACCTCGGGCGCGCCTGGCACGGTGAAGGTGCTCAGGAAACCACGTGGCACCACGGGACCGAGACGCTCTGCTTCACCACGGATGCGCACTTCGGTGTCCGCGATGACCTTGCTGTCGCGCACACCATGCACCGCATGACCGCGTGCAGCGGGATCGGTGAGGGCAAGCAGGTCCGCCTGCAGCTTTTCATACTTCGTGCGGTATGCGCGCTGGGTGGGGCGGCCATCCGCGGTGAGCTTCAGTCCTGCGGGTGTACCACGGATGTCATCCCACGCTTTCTTGGCTTCAGCGACCTGCGTTTGCAGCTTCTCCACCTGCTCTTTCGGCGCGGCCTCCATGGTGGTGGAGAGCGCGACGAGCATGGCAGGGTCGTAGTAGTCCAGACCGCCGCCGCCCATCTTGTTCCGCACACCGGCGCAGTGGTCCGTGCTGGTGAAGATGCCCGCGAGCGCATAGTAGTCCGTCACCGGAATGGGGTCGAACTTGTGATCGTGGCAGCGCGCGCAGCTCACGGTGAGGCCCAGCACCGAGCGCGTGACCGCGTCGATTTGCTCATCCACATTGTCCATGATGAAGCGCACCTTGAAGCGCTGGTTCACGTCCTTCACACCCAGCGCGAGGAATCCCGTGGCGGTGAGTAGACGATCACGCTCGGCGGGCGAATCGGCGGCCAGCAAGTCTCCGGCGACCTGTTCCTGGATGAAGCGATCAAAGGGCACATCCCGATTCACCGCATCCAGCACGTAGTCGCGATAACGCCACGCGTGGGGATATGGCACGTTGCGTGAAGGGCCGGTGGACTCGCCATAGCGTGCCACATCCAGCCAGTGACGGCCCCAGCGTTCACCAAAGGCAGAGGACGCGAGCAAACGATCCACCACACGGGCGAAGGCGATCTCCGTGCTGTCCTTGTCTTCCAGGAAGCCGGTGATTTCCTTTGTCGTGGGAGGCAGACCGGTGAGGTCATACGTCACGCGGCGCAGCAAGGTGGCGCGGTCTGCTTCAGAAACAGGACGCAGTTTCTTCTCTTCGAGGGTGGCAAGGATGAAGCGGTCGATGTTGGTGCGCGGCCATGCCGTGTCCTTCACCTCGGGGACCTTCGGCTCGCTCAGCGGTTGCCACGCCCAGTGTGTGGCCTTGAGTTCTTCCGCCTTCTTCGAAAGTTTGCCGATGTTGTTGGGCAGGGCCTCGTGGGGCCACACCGCGCCATCGGTGATCCATGTCTTCAGCACTTCCACTTCGGACTCGGTGAGGAGTTCGCCCTCCTTGGGCATGCGCTTCTTGGGGTCGGTGTGCAGGATGCGATCCAGAAGCAGGCCTTTCGTGGGATCGCCTGCGATGACGGCAGGGCCGGCATTGCCGCCCATGAGCAGTCCGTTGCGATCGTCCACGCGCAATCCTCCGGAGGGTTTCGTATCCGCGGAGTGGCATGAGTAGCAGTGGCTCACCAGGATGGGGCGCACCTTCTTTTCAAAGAACTCCAGCTTCGCGGCCTGCTGGGCCTCGGCCTCCGGTGTCTGCGAGGCGAAGGCGGTGCTGCTGATGATGGAGAGGGTGAGAAATAGGGGAAGGCGCATCCCGGCGTGAGTACTGAACCGTGCGCCTTCTCAAGTCAGGTGGGCTCCGGAGGTGGTGGAATCAATGTCCTTCCGTGGTCCGGATCGGCGAGCTGCCGCGAATTCGCTCTGCGGCATATCCCATTAATACGATGGGAATTGGGGTGAGCAACTGAAAATCGCTTGGAATTGCGGTAGGGGGGAGATTGGGAGAGGATGGGGTGCTGAAGGGTGTTGGGGTTGGTTCCCTGCTCGTGGGGCGGGGTAGGCTGCATTGGATTCAACACAGAGACGCAGAGACGCAGAGGAATTTCGGAGACTGAGAATGCCCGGTTGTGCGAGAGTGGTCCCACCTTCCACGTGAACGCCAGTTGACGACCGAGAAACTGTGCCGAAGGCCCTGGACTGCGTGCAGCCTGCTGCCGCTTTCCAGAGTCCATCCCGCTTTGCGGGACTGTGGCGATGGTGACCTTCGCGGGTGAGGGTGACGCGTCCGGAAAAGCTTGGCGACTTCGTCGCGATGGATTGTGCAGCAGGCTGCACTTCAGGAAAGCGGCAGCAGGCTGCACGCAGTCCAGGGACGCTTCGCGTCACAGCGTCCGGATCGTTCGGGTGTATCACACCTCACTGCTTCACTCGTTCTAGCACGACGGCCACGCGCTTGGGTGCTGGCACATGCACAATGCCGCTCCATGACACCGTCGCACCGCTCACCGTCGCACCGGTCTCCTCCTCCGCATCACCACCACACCCAGTCCCAGCACCAGCAGCAGCGCGCGGCTTGGTTCGGGGACCAGTGCGGCGATGCCGATGTAGCCGTCCGTGCTGAAGCGTGAGGTATCGAGTTCCATGCCCAGCGAGCCGAGCTCAAGATTGAGCGCGGAGAAGTCATACGAGTAGCTGGTCGGATTGGTGCTGCTCACGGTCACCCAGTCCAGGAGGTCCCAGACCATCCCGATTTCAAACGTTCCGGTATCGGCGGCAGAGAGGCGCACCGTCGTGGTGCCGGTGTTGTTGATCGTGAGTGCGCCCACGACATCGATCACGTCCGAGGTGCCTGCCACGGTGCTGGCTCCGAGGATGACGCCCCAGTTCAGTGTGCCATCGCCATTCCGATTCGCTGCTGCAGAGGTGCTGGTGCCGTTGGTGTGGGTGATCTGGAGATCGAGAATGGAACCACCGCTCGCACTGAGCGTGGAAGCGCCGGTGACGGTGAGGGTGCCAATGCCATTCGCCACGGTGGCATCGCCGGGCTTCAGCGTGCCGCCACTGGCCACGGTGAGTCCGCTGGTGGTGATGAAGCCGCGACCACCCAGGGTGCCTGTCGCGGTCACGTTCACCGCGCCGGTTCCTGTAGCGGAGCCGGTGGTGTTGTTGGCCAGCAAGGTGCCGGAGGTCACGGTGGTGCCGCCCGCATAGGTATTGTTGTTGCCCGTGAGGACGGTGATGCCCGTGGCGGTGTTGCTTACATCCACCGCACCAAGACCGGTGATGGCCTGGGAGAGGGTGATGGTGTTGCTCCTGCTGGTGCGCAGGGTGGAACTGGTGGCGATGGTGACAGAGGCATTCGAGCCCAGCGTTCCCGTGGTGCTGCCACTGCCCACCTGCAGGATGCCTGCATTCACATTGGTCACGCCGGTGTAGTTGTTCGTGCCTTCGAGAATGAGGGTGCCGGTTGTGGTTTTGTTGAAGTCGGCGCCGTTGTTGATCTCATTCACGTTCTTGAGGGTGCCCGAGGCAAAGACCAGATTGTCAATGGCTGCAACGCCTGCACCACCGATGTTGTGATTGAGCATGTCGAGACTGCCGCCGTCGAGGTTCAGTTTGCCATTGTGAGCGGCGGTCCCGGTGCCTGCCTGCACGATGTCGCCATTCACGGTCACCGTGCCACCGGTGATATTCAGGGTGCTGTTCACGGCGCCGCTGTTTCCTGTGTTGGCATTCTGCGTCAGCAGGGTGATGCCACCCGTGCCGACAATCACCGTGCCCCCTTTGAAGTCCACCGTGGTATTGAATGCACCAGTCGCGGCGGTGGTCGTGGTTCGACGGGAGATATTGATGGTCGTGGCATCCAAGGTGCCAGCCTCAAAAATGAACGAGGTGTTCACCGTTCCCGTACCCATGCGGGCCTGGTCCGTGATGGTCAGCGTGCTCAGCAGAAGATCCACGCTGTGCCCTGTGAAGTCCACGGCAAAGGACGCGTTGGTGGCGGTGCCGCTGCCTCCCACGCCGACATTCATGACTGCGCGGCTGGTGCCATCCAGAGCACGGACCGTCGCGGTGCCGGTGGTGGTGAAGAAGTCCAGGCGTCCGCCGGAGCGGAAGGCATTTCCCACATTGAGTGTATTCGTATTGATGACGTTGGTCCCGCTGCCCAGTCTGAGAACCATCTGGGCGTCACGACCGGAGTCACCCACGGAAACGGTGCCGGCGGTGATGGTGTTGTTCACCGCGAGAATCATGGTGGAGATACCCGTGGAGCCGGTGTTGGTCGAGGACACATCACCAATCCTGAGGATGCCGGCTGCGCCCAGATTCATCTGCAGTGAGTTCAGGCCGGACAGGTTGAACGTCGCATTGTTGTGGGTGGCCCCCGTGCTGCCTCCCACCTGCACGACGCCTCCGGCCTTCACGATGTTCATCGTGCCCGCCCCGGTGACGGTGAGATTGGTCGCGCTGGTGACACCGAGATTCGAGCCGATGGTCACATTGCCATTGATGGTCAGTGATTCGCCGGCACCGATGGTGATGTTGTTGGCCGTCGCGGTATTGGTTTGCACCAGGAGATTCCCTCCGAAGGTCGCACTGGCCGTGCTGAGGTCCAGGGCGCCCGAGGCTCCTGCGCCATTGGTCGCGCCAAAGATGAGGTGATTGGTGGAAGCGGAGAGTGTGAGATCTCCGCCAAACTTCAACGTGCCAGTGCCTGCCTTGATGAGTGCGCCAGTTCCACCCAGGGTGGTCGAGACGGTGAGCGTAGCGCTGGCATTCACATCGAACACACCGCCGTTCGTGCCCAGCGTGATGCCGCGGTTCGCATCATCGATGGCCATGGTCACCACGGCCTGCAGGGCGCCTCCGTCGAGCGTCAGTTGGTCCGCCGTGAATGCTGCTGGAGCAGCGCCAAGCGCGGATTCATCCGAGATGGCAAGCGTGCCGCCATTGACGAGGGTCTTTCCGGTGTAGCCGTTGGAGCCCGCCAAAACTGTGCGCCCCGCTCCGGTCTTCGTCACCGTGCCGGTGCCGTTGATGGTGCTGCTGATGGTCACGTCCGCGCCCGTGCCGTGGTTGAAGATGAGCGTGCTGTTGTTCGTCACGGTGCCGCTGCCGAGTGTTCCCGTCGTGCCGCCGTTGCCCACCTGCACGGTGCCGGTGGAAATAGTCGTGGCTCCGTAGCTGTTCGTGCCGGTGAGGGTGAGAGTGCCTGCACCTGTCTTGGTCAGGCTGAATGCGCCCGAGATGTTCCCTGAGATGTGGAGTGAGGCGTTGACGTTTGAGATTGACCAGGTCTGGTCTGCACCCAGCACCACCGGCGCGGAGATGGTGATGTTTCCAGCATTGTCCTGCACATCAAGGCCGGTGGTGGAGCTCGTGGGGGTGATGGTGAGCGAGCTGGAGGGAAGCGCTCCGGGGCTGATGACCACGGAGTTCACTCCTACGGGATTCGCGGTGAAGGTCAGCGTCTTCACGGTGAAGCTGCCATCGAGCGTCGTGTTGATGCTGCCGCCGATGGTTGGCGCATTGGTCGCGCTGAAGATCACATCCGTACTGCCAGCGGGAGTAGCCAGCGCATTGGTGGTGCCGGCCAGGTCGGTGGTCCAGTTGGTATTGCCACCGCTCAGCGTGCTCCAGCTGTTGTCGATGCCGCCGCGCCAGTACATCGTAGGTACGTTGATGGCCGAGATAATAAGCTGCAGCAGTGTATCGGTCTGATTGAGGGAGAAGCTGAATCCGCCCGGGGCGCTGTTGATGCTGTAGCTGCCACCTCCGGAGGTGAGACCACCGCCTCCCATGGAGATGAGGTTGTAGGTGCCGGCCGAGATGCCGCCGAGCGAGAACAGGTCAATCGTGACGGGGCCGGTCACCGAGGCCGTGGCACTCGCGCCGCCAAGAATCTGATCCACCGCGCTGCCAATTTCGAAGCCGAGGCTGGAGCCTGCTCCGAGATCCAGCACCACGCCAGTACCCGTCAGCGTGCGGGAGACCGCTGTGCCATCGAGGAAGTTCAGCGCCGCACCACCCGCCACCGTGATGGTGGTGCCGCTGGAGCCAAAGCCGCCATTGAGCACACCGCCAGTCACATTGATGGAGCCATTGATATTGCCCGCACTGGTGAAGGTGAGCTCAAAGGAGCCGTTCTTCACAAAGTTCAGCCGGTTCTCATTTGTGCCTGCGCCGCCCAGTCGTCCGGCGAAGGTGGCGTTCGCGCCGAGATTGAGCGTGAGCGTCGAGAGTGAGGAGTGGCCACCCACCACGGCATTGTTCGTGCCGGAACCCAAGGTCGCGAGCGAATCGAGCACGAGGTCGGATTTGCCTGCGGCACCACCGAGCTGCAACACACCGGAGGTCGCGCCCGCGCCGAGGGTCACGGCATTCGTGGAGGCGATGCGATTGTCCGCGCCGCCATCAAGAATGAGCCTGCCGTCCTGAATGGCGGTGGCGCCCGTGTAAGTCTGAGCCGTGGCTCCGGTGAGGCTCATGGCACCCGCGCCTGTCTTGGTGAATCCACCCGTGCCGGTGAGATCTCCGTTGAGGGTGAAATCCACGGCTGCGGCTGCGGAGTCTTCAATGTTGAAGGTGCGGCCCACCGCGCCCATGGAGAGGAGGCCGTTCACCGTGGCGCCATTGCCACCGTTCGCGCTTTCATAGTGGATGGCGCCGCCTGAGGCGCCGGTGAGTGTCACGGCGCTGTTGAGCGTGACATCGCGCAGGAGCAGGGCGTCACCCACATTGCCCGTGCCGGTGTTTGTGGTGCTGAAGGCATCGAGCGTCACTCCACCAGCAGCGATGTTGTTGATCACGCCATTCAAGAAGGCAAGCTGGCTCGTGTTGATGGTGCCGCCCGTCATGTCCAGCACGGTGGTGGCGCCGTCCACGATGAGGACACTCGTGCTGAGGGTGCTCGCCGTCTTGGTGATGTTTCCGTCAATGGTGAAGGTGCCGCCGGTGATGTTCAGCTTGCCGAACACAGAGCCCACATTCGCGAGGCTGCCCATGAGCACATCTCCTGCGGCGGTGAAGGTGCCACCGCCGAAGTTCAGCGTGCCGCTGCTCAGGCCGGCCCCACTCGTGCCGCCTGCCATGAAGCCGATGGTCAGTGTGTTTGTCGTGATGGCATTTGAGGAACTGGCACCGATGCTGAGTGTGCCGGTGGCGGTGCCCGTGCTGCCGCCGGAGGTTTTCTGACCAATCAAGAGCTCGTCCAGGGTGGCGATGAAGGTGCCGCCCGAGAGATCCATCACACCCACAGGAGTGGTGGCGGTGCCTGTGGAGTAGTTCACACCCACATGCAGGTCCGTGGCGACTCCCGCTCCATTGTTCAGGGTGAAGGTGCCACCGGTCGCAAGGGTGAGTGTGCTTCCATTCGGCGAGGCTTTCCCCACCGCCACCTGGAAGAGGGGAGTGGTGACGATGTTGGTGCCGCTGCCGAAGAGCAGCGTGTTGGTTCCGGTCAGGCCGCTGTTGTTCGAGTTGCCAAAGATGAAGGAGGTGGCGGCGGTGATGGTGTTGTTGGTGGCCAGGGTGACGTCGGCATTGGACAAACCACTGGTGGAGGTCGCGATGCTGAAGGTGCCGACGTTTGCGTTGAACTGCTTCAGTCCACTGAGGTTGAGCGTGGCCACCGAAGTCGCCGTGGTTGCGATGCCGATTTCCACCAGGTTCGAGCTGCCGCTGCCCACGCTCAAGGTGGCGTCCGGCGTGTTGTAGTTCACCGTCGCGGTGGTGTTGCGACCGACGGAGAAGTTGCCATTGATCGTGGTCGCTTCGCCGGAGAAGGTGGTGACGCTGTTGTTGCCGGAGAAGTTCCCATTGATGGTGGTCGTGCCCGTGCCTGAGAAGGTTGCGGTGCCACCGCTGATGGTGGCATTGCCTCCGATGGACGTGTTGCCAGTACCTGAGAAGTTTGCGATGCCAGCGCTGACGGTGAGATTGCCTGCGATGGTGAAGACGTTGCTCACGTTCAGCGTGCCCACGCCAGATTTCACCAGGCTGCCCGTGCCGCTGCCGGCGCCGTCCTGCAGATTGCTGAGGTTCACCACCGCACCCGTGCCCGCATTGATGGTCACGATGCCGTTGGTGGCGCCACGGTCGAGGGCGAAGGCTCCGGTGAAGCTGGTGATGCCCGTGTTGTTGACCGTGAGAGTGCGGTCACCGCTCGTCTGGCTGAAGTTGCCCGTGAAGGTGAGATCCGATGTGCCTCCGATGGTGGAGCTCAAGCTGAGCAGCACCGTATTTGCCAGCGTGCGGGCCGTGCCATCGCCCTGGAGCGTACCAGCATTCAGGTTCAGCAGGCTGGTGCCGAAGGCGAGATTGTTTCCTGCGATGAGGATGCCGGCATTCACATTCGTGTTGCCGGAGTAGACATTCGCTCCGCTCAGGAGCCACGTGCCTGCCTCCGCCTTGGTCACTGTGAGCAGGCCGGTGCATTGATCGATCATGCCGCTGATGATGTTCGGGTCGAGAGCGGTGCCCGCCGTGCCCTGCAGCGTGAGCGTCTTCGTGCCCGGCTGCACCACCTCCACACCTCCAGTGAGGACGAGAGCTCCCGTGCCATCGTTGTCGATGGTACCACCACCCGTGGTGCCGAAGAGCCAGATCTGCCGGTCCGTGGTATCACCATCGCCGGTGTAGAGCAGCACGCCCGCCGTGGTGGTGCTGCCGAGGCGGATGGCGGCATTGTCTCCCGTGGCCGCACCCAGTGAGCTGGCGCTTCCGGCATTCGCGAGCGTGCCGATGCTGAGCGTGCCATTCTGCACGTGCGTGAATCCGGTGTAGGTGCTCGTGCCACTGCTGAGCACCACCGTCTGGCTCGCGGTTTGTTTGATGAAGTTCATCGACCCCGCGAGACTTGGATTGATGGTGCCCTGGCTGGCGATGAAGGTGCCAGTGGCGCTGAGGGTGCCGCTGCCATTGAGCGCGGTGCCTGCGGCAAGGGTGACATTGCCCACGCTGGCGTTGAAGGTGCCCATGTCCAGCGTACCGGTCGCCCCGATGGTCAGGTCACCGGTGCCGATGCCCTGGTTGATGCCCAGGACCACGGTGCCTGCAGTGATGTTCGTCGCGCCGGTGTAGTTGCCAGTGCCATTGAGCGTGAGTGTGCCCGCGCCCGCCTTGGTGAGTCCGCCATTGCCGCCGCCACCGTAGCTGTTGCCCAGGGCGAGGTTCAGTCCATTCGTATCGATGGTCGCGCCACCGTTGAGAATGGAGATGGTGCGCAGGGAAAGGTCATCACCCGCGTACGTGGCGGACAGACGCAGCGTGCCGCCTGCAAAGACGAGATTGCCCGTGTCGCCACCGATGTTGTCCAGGTCCCTGATCTCCAGCACGCCTTCATTGATGGTCGTGCTCCGTGTGTTGCCGCCCGCGGCGTTGTTGCCAGTGAGCACCAGCGTGCCGCGTCCGGACTTGGTGATGTGTGCGTTGGAGATGAGCTGCGAGTTGATGGTCACGCTCAGCGTGGGCGTGGTCGCCACGGAGGAAGGATTCACCACGTGGAAGACGTATTCATTCGTGGCGCCCACGGAGATGCCAGCATCAAATCCGCCCAGCACAACCTGGTGTGCGGTGGATGCAGTGGCACCGGTGTTGAGCGTGAAGAGCATCGCACCGCTGGTCACGGTGAGCGCTCCACCGGCACCGATGCCGGTGACATTGAAGGTGGAGGCCGCAGTGCTGTTGTTGTGAATCACCAGCGCATTGATGGTTTTGCTCGCCAGTCCTGTGAGATCCGCGGTGAGGACTTCACGGATGTTCTCCGTGGCGATGGCGGAGGCTGCGTAGGTGTTGTATTCCGTCGTGAGGTTCAGCGCACGGAAGCCCTGGCCGGAGATGTAGCCGGCGAGCGAGTTGCCCATATTGGCATCTCCCAGACCCGCGGAGAATTCTTCTGCGATTGCCCAGGGTACGATGCTGATGGTCTTGGTTCCCGTGCCGCCACCACCCCCGACCATGGCATTCATGAACGTGGTCTGGTTCGCTGCCGTGCCGATGCGAAGCTTGGCGCGCTGGGCGGTGGTGGCGGTCATGTTGGTGCCGCGTACATTGAGCGTGGCGAAGTTGCTGCGCACAATGTCGTCCGCCACGATGGCGGTGACCGCGTTCGTAGCGGTACCTTCCAGGCGCGTGTAGTTCGCGCCGGAGTTCACCTGGATCACACCCACCGTTTCATTCAGCGTGTTCCCCTGGTCGGAGCGGATGGCCAGACCGCTCGGCTTGGTATCTCCGGACCAAGCGCCATCGGCCGAGTTCAGCGTGATGGTGGCGGTATCCAGGATGCGCGTGCCGCTTCGCGTGCCGCCGTTGTTGTCGATCATGAAGCTGCCACTCTTGTTGATGGTGAAGTTCGAGGCATCCATGGTGCCCAGCCCGCCAATGAAGAGCAGGCCGCTATTCACCGTCACCGTGCCGGTGAAGCCCGAGCCGCTGGCACCGGTGAGCGAGAGATTGGTGTTGAGCCCGGAGCCATTCTTGATGATCGCGCCACTGCCGGTGAAGACACCCCCGTAGGTGCCGTTTGCAGACCCGCCCACCTGATTGATGGTCAGTGTGTTGGTGCCAATGGCAATCGTGCCGGCGGAGATGCCCGTACTGGCATTGCCGCCGGAGAGCCGCCCGATGGCTTCATTGCTGGTGATCTGCAGCGTGGTCGCCTGGTCATCGGCAATCACCACCGCAGCGACATCTCCAATCGCATTGCCGCCGCTGGCGACCAAGGTGCCGCCATAGAGCTGCGTCACGCCGGTGTAGTCGTTGTTTCCGCTGAGGATCAGCGTGCCCGCGCCGGTCTTCGTCACTGCGGTGTTGGCCGTGATGGTGGAGGCGACCGTCAGACTCTGCGCGAGACTGTCCTGGGTGAAGATGAGCTCCGCCGTTGAGGAACTGAGCATGCCTCCCGTGATGGTGGCCGGGCCTGCGGTGACATTGGAGGTGACGAGGATGCCGCCGCTGGCGATGTTCAGGACTTCACCGCTGCCGATGGTGAGCGTCGAGGCCACGGAAGCGTCAAACCGCAGGCTGTTGATGGTGATGCAGTTCGTGGTGCCGGTGAAGGCTGCATCGTTGGTGATGTGATCACCGGTCACCCAGGTGGAGACATCATTCTTCACCGTCGAAGTCAGGGCGACGATATTTCCAGAGCCATCATTGCGCGCGAAGTGCGTGCCGGTGGCATCCGTGATGGTGAGATAACCACCGAGAATCCCGGTGGTGGCGTTGTTGGCGGTCGTGGTGGTGACGCCGCCGCTGACCGGCTGTACGATGCGCAGGGTGCCGGCCCCGGTGGCGCGCGTGATGGCTCCCAGGTTCAAGGTGACCGAGCGGCCTGTGCCGCTGGTGAGTTCGATTCTGTTGTTGCCACCGCTGGCCAGGGTGAAGCTGAGCACGGACTGGATGGTGTCTGCGTCGCCGTCGCCCAAAAGCTTGAGGGTGCTGCCGCGCATGTCGAGTGCGGCGGTGGAGCTCAGCTTGTCGGCGTTGTTGTTGCTGTAGTCGAGGACGAGCGTGCCTGCATCAATGCGCGCCGTGGTGGAGCCCAGCCCGCTGTTGTCACCCCGGAAGGTCACTTCTCCCAGGCCCTGCTTCACAATCGCGCCAGCCCCCGCGAGGTTCGCATTGATGACGCCGCGGAAGAGGTTGAATCCCTGGCCAGCGGCGGCGTTCGTCACGGTGAGCGTACCGGTGCCATCGATCTGTCCGGTGAAGTTGTCCTGCAGGTTGCCGAATTCCATGCGCTGCACCGTGAGGTTAAAGCCATTCATGTTCAGCGTGCTCGTCGCCGCCAGGTTGTCGCTGAACCAGAGGATGCTGGTCCCGGCGAAGGTCACGGCGTTGTTGGCTCCCAGATTCACCGTGGCACCCTCGCGGATGTGGAAATACGGACTGGAGGCCGGACTTGCCTCCCAGGCGATGACTCCGGTGGAGTCCAGGTTCACCACGGTGCTGGCGCCGGAGGCCACGAAGTCATCCGTTAGTGCGGATGGTGCGCCGCTGAAGGTCCAGTTCCCGCTGGTGATCAGCAAATCAGCCACGCCGCCGTCCTGGATGAGGCCGCCGGCAATGGTGCCTGCGCCGGTGCCGGTCAAAGTCAACGTGCTGTTTCCTGTCGCGGTGATGGCACCCGCGTAGGTGATGCTTCCGGAGCCATTGGCGCGCAGCCCGCTGGATGCCGTCATGGAGATCGCGCGATTGGTCGACTGATTGGTGGCGCCCACGAAACTCAGCGTGCCACCGACGAGTGTGATGCCATTCGTGCCCTGGCCCAGATTGCTGGCCGGGCCGTCATTGTTGCTCACCGTGCTGAAGGCGAGCACGCCTCCCGTATTCACCGTGATACCTCCGGTGAAGGTGTTGTTGCCGTCGAGTTGCACGGTACCGGCACCGGACTTGAAGATGCCTCCCGCTCCGGTGATGACGGAGCTGTCCGTGTAGCTGCCGCTGGCGTTGTTCCACCCGATGCGACCGGCCTGCACGTTCACGGTTCCCGAGTACCCGGCCGTGGTGCTGGTGACCACAAGATCTCCCAGGCCCGCCTTCGTGAGGGTGAATGCGCTGTTCACGGACAGCAGGCTGAGTGTGCCTGTGCCTGCGCCATTATTCGCGATATCGACGGTCGCATTTCCCAGCAGGGTGGCGGCGCCGATGAAGGTCAGGCCATAGGCGGTGCCCGAGGTGACGTCATTGGAGACGAGGGAGAGGGTGCGATTCGCCGCGAGGGTGAGCGCGCCTCCTCCGGTGCCACCGATGCTATGCGTGGTGACCGTGGCTGCGGCGTTGACGCGATCCACCAGGATGGTGGTATCGGCATTCACGGCCATGGCGCCGTTGAAGACCGTATTGGCATCATTGGTGAGGCGCAGCGTGGCGCCGTTCATGTTCATGACCAGCGACCCCGAGGCGGTTGCGATGAGGGAATTGGCGATGCGAAGTTCCAGCAGACCTTCATTCAGGTTGATGCCACCGCCTGATGCTGTCGTGATGTTGCCAGTGGTATTGAGAATCAAGGTGCCTGCACCGCTCTTGGTGAAGCCCGCCGTGCCGGACATCCCCGTGGAGTTGTCCGCGCCGCGATTGACCGTCAGCGTGCCGATGACATGGAAGAGCGCCTCATTTGCGCCGAATACGAGATTGATGCCGTTGTTGCCATTGTTGGCAATCGTGCTGGCGCCACCGGTCTGCAGGATGGCGCCGATACCGCCGCTGCCAATATTCAGTGTGCGATCCCCGGCGGGGCCGGTGAGGTCCACGCCGTTGTTCAATGTGAGGGAACCGATGGTCCGGGTCGTGGTGGTGGTCGTGCTCGCGGTGGGCATTGCATTGACCGTGGCGCCCGTCCACGCGGTCTCCGCCGACTGGTAGCCCGCGGTCTGTGCGACCAGCGAAGTGCCATCTCCACCATGTGTGGCGAAGCGGGTCACCGTGCCATCATTCACCACGGCCCAGGGCAGGATGGTATTGGTCAGCGGATTCGCCGTGGTCAGCACGACCTGGTTGAGCCCAGCCCCGAGGCCGGTTCCATTCACGTACAGGGTGCCGCCCGCATTGCGTGTGATCGCGGGAATGGTGAGGACGTTTCCACCAGCGCCCGCAGTGCTGTTGATCGTCAGGGCGCCTGCATTGAGCGTGAGAGCACCGAGTGTTTCCGTGGTGGGAGCGGCATTGCCTGTGAGGTCGAGCGTGCCACCGTTGCTGATGAACGGTCCGGCAACACGATTGCCGAGATTGGTCCCGCTGTTATCGAGCCTCAGCACACCGCGATTTCCAAGGACGAAGGAGGAAGCCCCGGCGAGCTGTCCATTCCCGCTGAGACGCAAGGTGCCGCCATCCACCTGCACCGTGCCGAGCATTGAGGCGGTGCTGTCCGCGGAGAGGTCGAGTGTGCCTGCGCCGGTCTTCTTGAAGGTGGTGCCGACCACTCCGGTGATGAGGCCGCCGTACGTCACGGTGTTCGAGGCGCTGAGCACTTGCAGCGTGCCGACCACGCCGCTGTTGATGGTGATGCCGCGGTTCGCATGGAGCGTGGGAGTCAGCGTGCCCGTGATCTGCAGTGTGCCGCCGCCGAAGGTGATGGCATCTGCCACCGGCGCTCCGGGTGCCGCGCCCAGATTGGCATCTTCAGAAATCGAAAGGATGCCGGCATTGATGATGGTCTGGCCGCCGTAGGTGTTGGCACCACTCAGCACCAGAGTTCCATCCCCTGTCTTGGTCAGCGTGGAGGTCGCGCCGCCACTGAGGATGGAGGCGATACTGGCCGTGAGATTGGAGGCCACACTCATGTTCACGCCCGTGGCGGAGAGTTGCAGCGTGCCGCCGTTCAGCGAGACCGTGCCTTCCTCAAACACCAGCCCGCCGATGTTTTGCGTGCCTGCGACGGTGACGAGGTAGGGCCGGGCCGCATTGCCTCCGGCAGCGAAGACCGCGATGTCAAAAGGGGACGCAGCGTTGTTCCACGCGGCGGTGGTGCCGGTGCCATCCAGCGCGGTGTTCCAAAAGGCATTGGTGCCGTCCCAGGTACCGGCGGGAGCACCGCCACCCGCTCCGGGGGTGGTGCCGTCGATGTCCCAGTAGAGCGTCGCCGCTCGCGCGGTCGAGGAGTAGAGGCAGAAGACGGCGGCAGTGGCAAGGAGGAAGCGTCTGGTGTGCTGCATACTCAGTGTGGATGAAAAGGGCTGGCCTAGGCCGGAGCGGCTGACCGAGCGCTCCATGGCGGCGACCCGGGTGGACACCACGACGCGAGCCGCACACAGTCTCTCTGCATGCGGCCTTCTTCCGGGGGTGTCAGATGGAGGAAAATGACCAAAAGGTGTCGTGCGATGGTGGCGGTAAATCCTTTGCGACTACGATGAAGTGACACCGCCCTACTTGGGTTTTGTCCTGGCAGTGTCATTCAGCACAAAAATCCCCTCGATTTTTTTCAGTCGCTCAAAAGAAATCGTAAGGCTCCGCACCCACCCTGAGAAGCCCAAATTTAGGATGGAGACTTGGGCGAGTCTGATTCGCCCTCGTGGATGCGAATATTCTTCATGCCTATGGAATTTAAGGGTGGCGCGACGTTGCGAAATGCATCATCCGCGGTCGGCCATGTCGGCTGACTCGTATCGAAAAAACTGTGGATTTTGTCCGGCGCTCCCCCTAAGCTCCTTTCAGGGGTCGGCCTTTGTTCGACCTTTCGCGCTGTCTGCGATTGGTGGCCTGTGCAGGCCGATTCCAGCGCTCGTAGCAGTCCTGAGCAGAAATGGAGGGTATCATGACCACTTACCGTGTTGTGCTTGCGTCCCTGGGGACCGTTTTCGTCGAAGCGGATTCGGTCATGGAAAACGAAGGCCGTGTCTCATTCTACCGCGGAGAGCATATGTGCGCCGAGTATGCGTCGGCATCGGTGCGGCGGTATGAAGCGACGGAGATGGCCCAGTGTTCATTTCCTGTGCCCGAGAGGGAAGACTCGCAGAGTCCGTGAGTAGAGCGAGTGATGAGCGGCTGGGAAGAGTGACATGGATCTTGCGAAGATCCGTGGTGCACTCAGGACCTTTGTAATTCGACAGGTCAAAAGTTGCCGACTCTTTCGTCCAAGCCTCTCTCAGCCAACAATCAGGCGAACGTTACGGCTCCGCTTTCGTTTAGCTCTGCCTCTCCGGCCAAAATTGCTCCTTGGAACACTTCCGGAAGATTGGAAAACTCACCTTTGCATTGATTCCAAGTAGCTTGAAACTCAATAAGGCTGGAGCCATGAGCATCCAAATACTCCTCGAAAGCCGTCGTGTTCACCACACGGGCTATCCTATCGTGGAGACATTCTAGGAGTGGCATAGGTTACTCAGAAGCTAAACTGTGAGGGGGGATTAGCAAGCCGTCCATCTCAAGCCCGCCAGCTTTTTTCAACTCGCTCAGCTTCTCGTGATTAACTACCTCTGGTTTGCCGGTATTTCCCTGAAGTTGCACAAGAGCCGCCAAAACTTTTCCTCGAGCTGGAAGGATCCTGCTGTCATTAGCTACAATTTCATCAATGGCATCTTTTAACTCTTTACTGGATAGCTCATAAAGCAAGTCTCGACCCATAACGGGAACGAGATGGAGCAAACTCTGGCTAAGTCAATGAGCACGTTTGGTAAGAACTCGTGTCATAACAAAGGGGGAAGAGTTCCTCCGATCGAGTCCAGTTGCTCACTTCTTCACGATCTCGATCTGGCTCTTGTCATTGACGAGGATTTCCGGCTTGTCCTTGTAGATGGTGATGTCTCCGGTGATGCGAAGGTATTTCCCTTCGAGGGACATGATGTAGTCCTTGCCCAGCTTCTCCACGGACGGCTTGGAGATGACACCGCTGAAGGTGTGGTTCGGAAATGGCGCGCCCATGTTGAGGAAGAGATTGCCCTTCGGGCTGCTGCCGACTTTCACAATGAGGCCCTCCACCGTGCCGCGTTCGCCTTCATGCTTCATGGCTTCCTCCGGCGTGTAGGCGTGGAGCGCCGTCGCGCCAGCAACACACACGAGCAGGAGGGTGAGTGCGAACGTGAGCAGGGGAGTGGTGAAGGTTTTCATGATGGGAGGAGGTGGAACGAATGCTGACAACTTGGTCGTGGATACGTGTGTGCGAGTGCCCCTTGCTGACCGGCTTTTTACATTGGGTTCTGTGTCTGCCCTGGGATTTTGAATGCTTTGATGCTGTCTTCCCAACCTATTTTGGCTCCCGAGAATCCAAGAAGGTACGTGACCGGGTATCTCACGTTCTTGTACACAGTAAATCCCACAAGCCGCTCCGCCACGCCGCCTGACTGCGGTGTACGCCGAAGCTTCTCGAAGGTGACGCGGTGTCCCACAGGCAAAATTGCGAGAATCTCGCTCTTTTCGTCATCCATGATCATTTTGCTTACGCTTATGCCATGTCGGCTCGGATCACCGTTGCGCGTCTTGTTGAGAGCATAGAGGTAAAGTGGTTTCGCGGTCTCTATCGGTTTCCCGAAGATCGGGGTGAATCGTTCGTCACGACGGGTTTCCGTCGTCACGCAGGACGCGATCAGGAAAGTGATGCAGGAAGCGAGCAAAGTGAAGGTGCGGTTTCTCATGGGCTGAGGGAGATGCAGCAATCCATCCTACAACGTGAACGGAGGGTGTGTCTCACACGCAGACATCGAAAAGTGCTCATTTGGAAGACTTGACGGGCTTCGTGCTGGAGTTGCCACCGATGGGTGACGCATTCCCCGCACCTTCGCCATCCCCTGCGATTCAGGAAAAGCAGACGAACACCCCCACTGCGCCCCTGGCGCCCGACCCTCATGAAAAAGCTCATCATTCCCCCTGCCGGACCTCCGGGACCCATCCCGGGTGACATCTCCGCCACCGAGCCGCCGAAGTCGCAGCCGGAGCGTACCCTTTCCATGGACCCGAACGTCCTCCCGGCACCACCGGTGACCGCGGCTTCTGATGAGGAACTCAAGCGGCGCAACGACGACAAGCGCTGAGTGACGAACTCACGGCACTGCGCTGCACCACCCTCCTTTTTTTCGATACTCTCTGTTCCCGTTCGCGTACTGCTCTTCGTTTCTTTCATTCACTCACTGCACTTCCCATGAAAACGCATCCATCCTCCTGCACGGACAAAGCCGACGATGGTCACCACGTCACTGACCAGGAACGTATCGATGAAGCCATGCTCGAGTCCTTCCCCGCCAGCGATCCCCCTTCTTGGACAGCGGGTGTGAGTCACGAGCCCATCCACGACGCGTGCGCGCCGGAGCCGGATGAGCTGAAGGAGCGGGGTCAGGAGGGCACGGCGTAGGATGCATTGTGTTGACTGTGCGATGTGCCAAGGTTCTTGAAGGTGACTTGTGCCGAAGGCCCTGGATTGCGGCGGCCTGCTGTGGCGATGGTGACACTCGCTCGTAGGGTGGCGTGGCCGGAAAAAATTGGCGACTGCGTCGCGGTGGAGCGTGCAGCAGGCTGCACTTGAGGAAAGCGGCAGCAGGCTGCCGCAGTCCAGGGACGCTTCGCGTCACATATCCGGGTCAGTCGGCGATGGTGTCCCGGTGTCTCACCTATTCGTGTCAATCGGGCATGAATGTTAGAGCGTGTCGGTGATTCCCCCTTTCATCAACGTCAACGACCTCAGCCTTGACACCACGGCGGCAGGTCCCTTCGCGCTCCTGCTCGCAATATTTCGTCGTACACTTTTCTGTTTTCTCTCCCAGCTTCACCCATTAGGCTCAGAGCCATGCGCACCCCCCGGCGTGGATGCATTTCCACAAGCTCGCTCACTTCACTGGTGGCCATGGAAAAACTTTCGGCAAAGACAGGTCAAAGGGCAGGGACAACGATCAGAGATGCACCTGCACACACGACGAATACACACGCACACCAGCTCCCATGGCCGCGCGCGGTGCTGGGCATGGCGTTCGCTCTGGTGCTGATGGCATGGGCCGTGGCTCCGTCTGCCTCCGCTCAATCCTCCACACCACCGCCCCCGGATCAGGAGTGGAGTGTGCGCGATGCGCAGGGCTTCCGATCACGCAACCTTTCCACGGGTCCCTTGATGCAGATTCGCATCGATGGCTCGACTCCCTCCCTGTCGAAGAGTTCCTTCCAAAGGACCTCGACGGATCGCGCGGAGAATTCCTCCAATCTCGATTTCGATGCCGACTATACTCCGCGGCAGAACATCTCCCTGCGACGCGAGATGCGCGTGGACCCGAAGCGCCGTGCGGTGCGCATCCTCGACATCATCACCAATACGGATGCGCAGGAGCGGAGCATCCGTGTGGACTACAGCACCTCCATGAGCGAGCGCGGTAGTGTGCGCTACGGAGGCGTGCTGAATCAGGCTGGGGAATCTCGCGAATATGGCAATGGTGTTCCGGATGATACGGTGGCGGCCGTGGTCTTTGCAGAAAGGCAGGACAGCCAGGCGCTGCCGTTCTTTGTGTGGGGACAGTCCGGCGCGCGCTGGACGGTGAATGTCCAGGACGTGGGCTCCAGTGTCTCGCTCAGCTATGAGGGTGCTGTCCCGGCGAATGGAAAGATCGCCCTGCTGCACTGGGTGGGCGTGGCCGGTCTCGACAAGGGGGTAAAGCTGGAGCGCATGGCAGATGCCTTCTGGAAGGATGGCCGCCTGGTGAATCCCATGGTGTCCGCGGAGATGGCGCCGCTGGTGGTGAATTTCACCCCGGAGGCACTGAAGGCCACCTCCACGGCGCCGTCCCTGTCACTTTCGCAACCGGCGGGACGACTGGTGCATTTCGACAAGCTGTGTGGAAAACTTTCCGTGGGTCGTGAGGAGAAGGATGTGCTGTGGATGGGGAAGGATGAGCAGCTCCGTGGAGATGTCACGGGCACGGCGGTGCAGGTAAAGATGGACAGCCGCACGCTTGAGGTGCCGCTGGCAGACATTGCCGGCATCCGTGGCGGTGGCGGGCGTGGCCGCGAGCACCGTGTGTATCTGCGGAATGGAGCGGTGCTCACCGGGCGCGCCTCTCTGGGAGAGTGTCGACTCGCGGGTGAGCTCGGCAATCTCACGCTGAATGCCGATGCGTTCGAGCTCCTGCTCCTGCGTGTGACGGCGGAAGATGGCAAGGCGCCAGAGGGCGCTGCTGCGTTTGTCGAGCTGCAGAATGGCGCCGTCCACTGGCTGGGACCGCAGGAACAGCGGGGCGTGCAACTCGTGACGGTTTTCGGAGCACTGCCCATCGCCTTCTCGGAAATCTGGTCCCTGGAGCGTCGTGCGGAGCCGCCCTTCAATCTCATTGCCACACTCGCCGATGGCAGCCGCATCCATGGCGTGGCGCAGCAACCCGTGATCACCTTCCCCGTACTCGACGCAGCAGGAAAGGTCCTGCCCACGGAAGTGCGCACGGCGGAGATCGTGCGATTCGGTTCGGCGGATCTCCTGGCCAAAGAAATGGCACTGCCTGGAAGAGACGCTGCGCCCACAGACAAGGGCCCCGAGACCGGCAAGCTGAAGGTGGAGCCGCCCGCACGCTACTGCTGGCTGCGGGATGGTTCGCTGCTCGTGGGCGCCATCGCCAGCCCCACGCTCACGGTGCGCACCGGAGGCAACAACGTGGAACTGAAGGCGGAGGACGTCGCACGCATGACCCTTGATGCTGCCAATGGCAATGTCGTGAGCCTTGAGCTGCGGAGCGGTGCGAAGATGCTCGGAGAGCTCGTGAGCGAATCTCTCGAGTGGCAGCTCGGCAGTCGCAAGGTCACACTGCCTGCCGGCTGGCTGCAGGAAGTGGTGCGCAAGGAGTCTGCGGTAACCACGCCCGTGGATCTGGATGCCGCACGCGCACCCGGTGAGAATGATCCGCTGGCCCTGCCCAAGGGCGTGCCAAAGGAGAATCTCGTGGAGATGAAGGTGGACTATCCCAAGGCCACCGCGGAGGGACCTTTGCGCATCTCCGGCAGTGTCAGTCTGCCACGTCTGGACAAGTGTGATGAAGAGAGTGTGAAGAAGCGCCTCACCTTCCTGGTGCCGAAGGGAACGACCAATGCCGCCTTGAAAAGGCCCGTCACCGTTTCCGCACCGGACTCCGCCGTGGGCGTGCTGACGAACATCACCGATGGCAGCGCGAAGGACGATGGCGGCGAGCAGGTGGCTCTGGAGGGCGGAGTGCAGTGGATGCAGATCGATCTGGGCGAGCCCCACCACATCTGGAAGGTGCTGCTCTGGCACTACCATCGCATGCCTGTGGTGTATCAGGATGTGATTGCCATGGTGTCCAATGACCCGGACTTCCGCAAGGACGTGAAGGTCATCTTCAACAATGACCATGACAACTCCTCCAACCTCGGCGCCGGACCGGACATCGCCTACGTGGAGACGAACTACGGCTGGCTCATGGATGGCGCGGGAGCGCAGGGGCGCTACGTCCGCTTCTACAGCAATGGAAACTCCTACTCCGAGAAGAACGACTATCTGGAGGCCATGGTATTCGGCACGCCCGTGTCGCCGAAAGTGGCCGCGCCCGATGCCTCTGCTCCCACGGTTTCCACCACCCATGCTGCCGGACCGGGCATCACCCCGCCCAAGACTCTCTCTGCGCCCGCCTCTGGGTCGCCCGCTCCCCAGCTCCTCACAAAGCCGACGCCCGCGCAGCTGGCCTCGACCGCCGCGCACAAGGCGCCTCGGGATCCCCTGGCCCTGCCACCGGGTATTCTAGAGAACGCACAGATCACCATCCGGCCGCTGCGTCCCAGGGGCGCGCCAGTGCCTCCCGCGATGTATTCGCGCAACAGGCTGGTGCACCAGCAGGAGCACAACATGGATCTCCTGAGTGCGACGGACTATCTGCGCGTCCCTGCCGGGACCACACGTGTCTCCGCAGGCAAGCCGGTGACGACTTCAGACAAGGCCAACGCTGGCTCCAAGGACCTGGCCTTCGTCACGGACGGCCACCCATGGCGGAAGGAGCCGCCCTTCCTGAATCTCACGCCGGGACTGCAGTGGGTGCAGATTGACCTGCAGGTTTCGCATCGCATCTGGAAGCTCCTGCTCTGGCATGATGTGAAGCGCTTCGACGTGTATGAGGACGTGATCGTCCAGCTCAGTGATGACCCGGACTTCGCGAAGGGAGTGGTCACGGTTTTCAACAACGACGTCGATGACACCGCCGGGCTCGGCAAGGGACCGGACCCTGCGTACATCGAGACCAGCTACGGCAGGCTCATGGATGGTGGCGGGCACCGTGCGCGCTATGTGCGCTTCTACAGCCGGGGAAACACCACGGACGGGAAGAACTGCTACGTGGAGGCAGCGGTGTACGGCACACCCACGGATGGCGCAGAGAAGGAGCCGCCGTTTCCCAATGAGCCGATGCCCACGGTGCCGAACAATCCCCTGGCAATCCCGCAGGTGAATCCCCTGGATGCGGTCGTCACCATCAGCCCCACCTATCCGAAGGCGTTGTATGTCACGTCTCCCGTGATCGAGGCGGAACGGGACGTGCCGAATCTTGAGAGGGCGGATCCGGAAGCGACCCGGAAGAGGCTTTCATTCCAGGTACTGCGCTGGAGTCACAATGTGGCGGAACGCAAGCCGGTGACCAGCTCCGCACCTCCGCAAGAGCAGGGCGCACTCTCCAAACTCGTGGATGGAAACCCCGATGGCATGAGGGAAAACGTCGTCACTCTGCCCGCGGGAACGCAGTGGGTGCAGGTTGACCTCGGTGAGCGCAAGAAGATTGGGAAGGTGCTGCTGTGGCATGCATTCTTCCAGTGGGGCATCGTGCATGATGTGGTGGTGCAGGTCAGTGATGATGCCACCTTCGCCTCGGGGGTGCAGACCCTCTTCAACAATGACCACGACAACTCCGCCGGTCTTGGCAAGGGAGTGGACCCTGCCTATGTGGAGACGAATCTGGGAAGGCTCATCGATGGCTGCGAAGCGCGCGGCCGCTATGTGCGCATCACCACTCGCGGCAGCACAGCGAGTCCGCTGAATCGCTTCACGGAGATCATGGTGTTTGGGAAGCCCGTCCCTCAGGGACCACCGGGAGCGGACGCCGGAGAGAAGCCCTTGTCCCCGGCAGAGCAGCGTGCACGCGAAGATGCCAACAACTCCTCCGACAACTTGTGGACTGTGCCGACCTATCCCGCCTGCGCTCCGGGATTGGGCACTTTCGCGACGGCCAGCGTCGATGCCGCCCGCTTTCCGCATCTGGAGAAGCGTGACTGGGTTCTGGAGCATGCGCGGCTGGAACTCAGGCAGCCCCTCCGGAGCTACCGGGATGCGGCGCTGCACAAACCCGTGAGCGCCTCCGTGGCCAAGGTGCCGGAGGCGGACCTGCGACGGGTGACGAATGGTGTGGCCTATCATGATGATGTGCTGGAACTCCCGCCGGGGCTGCAGTGGGTGCAGGTGGACCTGGGCATGGAGCACCGCATCTGGAACATCCTCATGTGGCACAATCACAGCCGCCCCGTGGTGTATCAGGATGTGGTGGTGCAAATCAGCTCCGACCCGAAGTTTGAAAAGGGGGTGATCACCGTCTTCAACAATGACCACGACAACTCTGCGGGTCTGGGCAAGGGGACGGACCCTGCCTATGTGGAGACAAACTTCGGCAGGCGCATCGAGGCCGGCGGGGTGCTGGGACGCTACGTGCGATGCTACAGCAGGGGGAACTCGGAGAATGAGGCCAATCACTTCAGTGAGGTCTCGGTATACGGTGCATGGGAACCAGGCATCCCGGGCTCCGTGGAGCCTACCACGGAACGGGGGGAAACGTCCCGGCCACCTGCTCCCGATGGCACTTCGGTGAACTACTCGAAGGACTATCCGCGGTACACCATCTCGTTCCCGAACGGCGGTCCTGTCACCGTGCAAAAGAAGGATTTCCCGCACCTCGAGCAGTTCGATTACGAGCGGGAGCGTTCCCGGCTGTTCATTCCCCGGCCCAATGGGGTGAGATTGTTGACCTGCCAGGGCTTCACCAGTTCCTCTCCCGGGGCTGCGATACTCAAGTGCTTCGCGGACGGTCTCATCCACGCCCCAAGCGATCCGGTGCTCCCCGGGGGGCTGCAATGGATGCAGGTCGACCTGGGTGCGGCCTATGACCTCTGGTTTGTGGGACTCTGGCACCAGATCAATGACCCTGTGGTGTATCATGATGTGGTGATGCAGGCGAGCGATGATCCCGACTTCAAGACGGGAGTGCACACCCTCTTCAACAACGACCATGACAACTCCAGCGGCCTGGGGAAGGGGACCGACCCCGCCTATCTCGAGACCATGTTTGGCAGGATCATGCCCGGCTTCGCCACGCGCGCCCGCTACATCCGCGTGTACAGCCGGGGAAATTCCCGCGAGGATGTGAACCGCTTCTCGGAAATCAAGGTCTATGGCCAGCAAGTCGAGGACGCTGCAATCACCAACTCCAACTGACTCGTGCACGACGGATTGACACGTTTGGTTTGCTTCCGGGCTCTCAAGAGCTGTCCGCAATTGCGCTCTGAAGGGATGCTGGAATCCAGCCTCGGGTTCCTTGGGTCGATAGTGGGGAGGGGCGTCAGGGGAAGAGAACTGTGGGATACCGGTGGAGAGGGGAATACGGGCGCAAGGTCTGGATGCGGTGACGCGAAGCGTCCTTGGACTGCGTGCAGCCCTGCTGCCGCTTTGAAGAGTCCACAGCCTGCTGTGGCGAAGGTGACACTCGCTCGTGGAGTGGAGAGTCCAGAAGAACTTGGCGACTTCGTCGCGGTGAAGCGTGCAGCAGGGCTGCACTTGGGGAAAGCGGCAGCAGGGCTGCGCGCAGTCCAGGGCCCTCGGCATCACTTCTGTGTCCTTCGCGTGATTCTCGCGCACCTTGCCGTGATGACTCATCCCACAGCATCTGTGACCTTTCGATGTGCTTTACGTGCTGCTGGGATGCTGTTGCTTCTCTTGCATCCGGCGCTGGCGGCAGATCCTGTCGTGGCTCCACAGCCCTCGCGCAACAATCCACTCGCCCTGCCCAAAGGCTTCGCTCCTGAGCAGCTTGAGCTGATGAGGCCCGCCTACCCGCGGGCACACTTCGTGAGTGGCCCGCTGTCAGGTGAGGTGTACATGCTGCCCAACCTTGAGATGTGGGACGGGGAGGTGACGAAGATGCGGCTGAATTTCCTCGTGCCAAAGGGAACCAGGGATGTCGCCCGGGGCAAGAAGGTGACGGGCTCTGACCCCACACCAGAGGGCGACTATGCGCAATTCACCGATGGTATTGCGGTAGGCAATGATACCTCCGCCGTGCAGCTCGATCCCGGTACGCAGTGGATTCAAGTGGACCTGGGCGAGCGCTGCCATGTCTGGAAGGTGCTGCTTTGGCGCCACTATCTGCCCAGGGTCGTGTGTCATGACCTCATTGTGCAGGTGAGTGATGACGCCACTTTCACCAAAGGTGTGACCACGATCTTCAACAACGATCACGACAACTCCTCCGGCCTCGGTGTGGGGCAGGATGTCGCCTACATGGAAACCAATCACGGCAGGCTCATCGACGGCTGCGAGGCGGAAGCTGCTGGCCGCTATGTGCGCTTCTACGGGCGCGGCAGCAGCAATGATCTGTGGAACCAGTTTGTGGAAGTTTCCATCTACGGCACGCCTGCGCCACCACCGTCCAGGTAGCTCCTTCCTCCTCGTGCACCTTCTCGTCCCCGTCCTTAAATCTCTCATGAACGCCTCCCGCACACTTCATCGCGAACCTTCGCGCCATGCCATGACATCGCTGCTGGTCATGGCGCTCGCGACCACGCTCGCCTTCATGCCGGAGGCCGCCAGCGCCCAGCAGCAAGGCCTTGTGCCAACCTCACCGCAGATGCGGCGGGACAAGGTGGGCAACGATTGGTACGTGGAGCAGAACGGCCAGATCTCGCGCAACAGCAGCGGGAACTCCATCCTCAGCGGCGCCATGTCGCTCGTCTTCGGCAGTGAGCAATTCTACTGCAACCAGCCCATGGGCACGCCCGATGGGAAGGAGCTCATGCTCCAGGGAAACCAGCCCTTCATGGGAGCCATCCAGGTCACGCGGCACATCCGCTTCCTGGAGAAGGAGGGTGGGCTGCGTTACCTGGAAGTCTTCAACAATCCCACCGGACGTGACATCACGCTCAATTTCGAACTGCGGCAGAACTTCAGTGGCCAGGTGAAGTCCATCATCTCCGATCGTGGCAGGGAGAATCCGGGCACGCTGGAGAAGCATGAGTCCGGTGTCGCCGTCGTACCGGCCTCGGCGGGGGCAAATGCCTGGCTCTTCACCTACAGCTCGCCACAGAGCCAGGTGAAGCCGCGCATCTCCGCGCAGAACCAGCGCTACCAGATGTCTGCCTTCTTCACCATCACCGTGCCCGCGGGGAAGTCCGCGTCCCTCATGCATACCGTGGCGCAGACGCGCCTCTCTGTGCGACCGGATGCGAGTGATCTGGAGAAGGCATTCAAGCCCTTCACCCTGGCCCGTCATCTGCGGGAGCTGCCCAAGGGCACCGCGCCCACCCTGGTGAATCTGCGTGGCGGTGGTGGAGGTGCGCTGGATCTTGCTTCATGGTTCCCTGAGGAGCTGCTGGGCATCAAGCGTGAGGCCGTGGATGTGCTGGCGATGGGCGAGGGCACGCGCCTGCGGGGACGCGCTACTTGCGCGCGGCTCTCCGTGCAGCATCGCCATGGCAAGGCGGACATCCCCTGGCAGCAGGTGGCCGCCATCGCCGGCGGCCGGCATGATGGCGGGCAGCGTGTTTATCTTGTGGATGGACAAATCTTTCGCGGCACTCTGGAGGCGGAGGAGCTCAAGTTCGTGCTCGGCAGCGGCTTGCAGATGGATATGAAGATCGAGGCGCTGGATCGCCTGGTGCTCGCGGGTCAGGGACCTGCCGGAGAGTGGCCCCCTGGTGTGGCCGCCCTGTTGGAGACGGGAAGTGGTGAGCGCTGGGCTTTGCGCGATGCAGGTGCGACGACCTTCAGGCTCTCCAGTGCGTGGGGGCAGCGCGAGGTGAAGCTCACGGACCTGGTGGGTCTCTCCTCCGGCGCGGAAGAGGGGAGCATTCCGGTGGCTGCCTTCCGCGATGGTTCGCGCCTCCGTGTGTGGATGGGGTCGCAGGACAGTGTGGAGTTTTCCTCCGCGCTCCTGGGAAAGCAAACCGTGCCGGGAGTGCAGATTCGCGCCCTCGTGGTCGCTTCCACTGGAGCCTCTGCGAGTGGTGAAGAGGAGCTGGCGGCTGAAGAGGCCGGACCCACGGTGCCCTTTGCGGACTTGCCCGCTGAGCAGCGGCTCGTGGCTCCCGTGGCGGATGCGGTGTTGCACGCGGTGACTGCCGGTGGTGTGGTGCCCATCGATCCCACCGGTATCAAGGACATGCGGAATGTGACTGAGGACATCGCCCAGACCCAGGTGGGCGCGGATGATTCACCCTGGTTCCAGATTGAGCTCTGGGGCGGCGGCTCCGTGCTGGGTCAGCTGCGCGAGAGCTCCGTGCGCTTCCGCGTGCCCGGCGGCGAGTGGACCGTGCCCACGAATGAAATCCTGCGCATCGCGAATCCCGTGCCGAAGATTGCCGAAGCCACCCTCGCCCGCGTGGGCCAGCTCATCCGGGATCTCGGCCATGATGACTGGAAGGTCCGCGAGAAAGCCACCGGCGAACTCCGCCTCCTCGGCGAACTCGCCAAACCTTCCCTGCAGGAAGCCTTCAAACAATCCGAAGATGCCGAGGTAAAACGGAGGATTGAGACAGTGCTGGGGGAGATGGAGTGAGTGGTGGAGTGATGGAGTGATGGAGTGGTGGAGTGGTGGAGTGGTGGAGTGGTGGAGTGGTGGAGTGGTGGAGTGGTGGAGTGGTGGAGTGGTGGAGTGGTGGAGTGGTGGAGTGGTGGAGTGGTGGCCGTCCATTCCCAAGGAGCGGCGACTTCATACCAAAAGGAGGTGAAACCGAGTCTCTATATAAAGGCGTCGGACTACCTGGAACGGTTCATGCGGCAGGGGTATCTATGGAACGCGGACATAACACAGGCTCAAGGAGCGGGAACGCCGCGTTCCCGTGGGTGAAAGGGTCTATGACGTGTATCCGCCGAAGTGCTCTTTTGGAATACGGGGACTGCCCGGCATGCAACATCACCAGGCATGGTGACCGCTGACGGGAACGAGGCGTTCTCCCTCCTTGGGCCTGCCGCAACGCGTTGGGTAAGTTCGCGTTCAAAGACCCGTTTCCAACTCATCGTGGTATCAGTCGTTGCTTTCGGCGGGAGTGCCCGTTTCGTGTATTACATCACATCATGCCATGATGCAAAGCGACATGAGGTTCTCTCATCGCTGCAATACATGGCATGGGGAAGGCGGCGAATTTGGAGTGCTGGATCTCGCATGCGGGACAGCTTTGCGCAGGCAGCTTGCTGCCGTGAAGCCAGACCTGAGGCAACAGTCCTCTCGAGGATTCTGCAGGGTAGGCCGCTTCACGCAGAGCAAGCTCTGCTCCCGAAAGCTGTCCCGCATGCGGGATCCAGCACTCCAAACAGTCAGCCCCCGCACGGTCCCTGGGATCGTCTGGTTGGGCGAATGTTTATCCATCCGTGAAGGCTAGTGTGGTGTCACGCAAGTTTCTTGGATCATTTTGCTGGCTTTGACCAATGTATGCGAGTCCAGGCCCAAGCGAGTTTTTACGCCGAAGGCGTTACACACTGTCCAGCCCAAGGTCAGGCCGCGAAGCGGACGCCACCTTGGGTTGGCTGGATAGCATTCGAACCCTGAATGGGTTCCACAGAAAAGCGGCTGACCAAGGTGACCTTTCCACATTGTGCAGCGCGTTCGTGGAACGCTTTCAGCGTTCGGCATCTTGCTTTCACTTCCCAAGGTGGCGCTTGCTTCGCAAGCTGACCTCGGGCTGGACGATGTACAACGCCTTCGGCGTAGAAACGACTATACCAAAACTTAAGCCGCTTAGTCGGGGAAACCCTCCCTGAGCGAAACAATCGGTCCAATGGACTCCCCGTACTCCAGTGCCTCCACCATTTCCCCCACCTGCGGTCCCGCAGGGTGTACCGTGGTGTAATAGGTTCTCAGTGCAAACTGGGCCTTGGTCCCCTCATGACTGATGAAGGTGGCGACTCCGAACCAATCGGCTCCGCCGAAAGGAAGTTGTCCCCCTGGTTCGTGCGATAACGCCACGTCGGCAGCGGGTCCGATCGCATCCACGACCACGAGGCCTGCAAATCCGGCGTGGATGTGATCGGTGCCTGCCAGCAGGAAGGGCGGCTCAGGCACCTTGCCGGGATCTTGCGGCCAGAGAAGATTGAAGGAGCCACTGAGCCTCCGGTGGCCCCGCCCCGCCTGGCCAAAGTCCTGCTGCCTGACCCCATCCTTGAGGTAGGTGAGCGGACCCTCATAGCTATGCGGTCGTTCCGTGCCGAAGCCATACATGCCATCGAAGCGAAGTTCCCCGAACTCGAATGCCGAGGCATCGTGCTCGTAGACCTTGATCGAAGTGACCCAGAATCGCATCATGCTCACCGGTACTGTGGAGTGGGAGACGGGCAAAGTGCGAGCCTATTCGTGCTGAAAGGCAGCCCTCGCTTCAAAAAAGATGTTGCGTAGCCAAGTGGCTACGCGTAATCATGTAGCCACATAGCTACACGATGAATCTACGACGAGACGTTTTCCAGGCGATCGCGGACCCTACCAGGAGGGCCATCCTTCTTCTGGTAGCCACGCAGTCCATGACGGCAGGCGCCATCGCTGCCAACTTCGATACCGCGAGGCCGACTGTTTCCAAGCATCTGCAAATCCTCACCGAATGCGAGCTGCTCAAGCAGGAGCAGAGCGGCAGGGAGATTCACTACCATCTCAATCCCGCAAAGATGAGAGAGATCGCGGATTTCATCGAGCCCTTCCGCAAGCTGTGGGATGACCGGTTCAACAAACTGGAAGCGGTGATGAAGAAATACAAAACCCCAAAATAGAGAAAAAGAAGAACCATGGAACGCAAAACGAAAGTCCATGCCGAGGACGGAAAACAGGAACTGCTGATCACCCGCGAGTTTGATCTGCCGCTGGATCTGCTCTTCCGCGCGCACGTCGACCCTGAGATTGTGGAGCAGTGGATGGGCACCAGGGTGCTGAAGCTGGAAGGAAGAAAGCACGGTGCCTGGCACTTCGAAACGACCGACCCGAAGGGGAATAAGCATGTCTTCAGCGGGACCATTCATGACTTCATCCCAAATGAGAAGATCACGCGGACCTTCGAGATGGAGAACACACCCTTCGGAGCGCAGCTTGAGTTCCTGGAGTTTGAGAAGCTCACGGAAGACGCGAGCAAGCTGAATATGCACATCATCTACCGCTCCGTCGCACTCCGCGATCAGATGGTGGAGATGGGCATGACGTGGGGCATCAACATGGCGCACAACAGCCTGCAGAAAGTCGCTGAGAAACTGAAGGCGAAATAGTCATCCCAACTCGAATCACCCTGACCACCGATATGACAAAGACCCGGAAAATCTTCTACTGGATCGCCACCCTCTGGCTCTCACTGGGCATGCTCTCCAGCGGCATCTTCCAACTGCTTCAGATGAAGGCGGGCTTGGAGGTGATCACGCACCTGGGTTATCCCGCCTATCTGGGTCCCATTCTCGGGGTGTGGAAAATCCTCGGTGTGGCGGCGATACTCGCTCCTGGATTCGTGCTGCTGAAGGAGTGGGCCTATGCAGGCTTCTTCTTTTTCGCATCTGGAGCCGCGGTGTCCCACCTCATTGCAGGACATCCCTTTGGTGAAGCGTTCCCCGGCATCTTTCTGCTGATGCTGACCGTGGCCTCATGGTGGCTCCGGCCAGAGGGGAGGAGAGTGGCGATGGCGACGACGAGTGGGGCAGCTTGATTACTCGCTGCGCGACACTGTCACAGACCATGTTTGGCTGATAGGTGATTGTTGGATGCCTCAGTGATGCCTCGGCCAAAGTAGCTTCGGCTTCAGCCCAATGCCATGAAGGGAAGTTGGCGAGGAATGGCGTAAAGGATGTTGCGTTTGAGATGGTTAAGTCTAGTTAGATAAATGGAGTCGCGGAAGTGGTTGTCTGTTTTTTTCTGAGTTGAGCGCGCAGCGTTTGCGCCGGGTGCGTGAGCGTTGTG